>CAXMPL010000096.1:0-15258 GCA_964195125.1 uncultured Kiloniellales bacterium
GCCTCCGAGCTGGACGATCACGGCCTGCGGCTGTTCCACGTCCAGGACTGCCAGCACATCCTCGACGGTGAGGGGCTCGAAGTACAGGCGGCTCGATGTGTCGTAGTCCGTCGACACTGTCTCCGGGTTGCAGTTGATCAGCACCGGTTCGTAGCCGGCGTCGGAGAGGGCGAAGGCGGCATGCACACAGCAATAGTCGAAGTCGATTCCCTGCCCGATCCGGTTCGGCCCCGAGCCCAGCACCACCACCGTCCGATCGCCGGGATCCGGCGCTTCGTCCTCGTCCTCGTACGTCGAGTAGTAGTACGGCGTCGTCGCCACGAACTCGGCGGCGCAGGTGTCCACGGTCTTGAACGTGGTGGCGATGCCCGCTTCGAATCGGACCCTGTCCACCGGCTCACCAAGCAGGTAGCCGAGTTGGGCATCCGAGTATCCATACCGTTTCGCGGTCCTGATTGCCGCAGAATCGGCGCCGCCGCTTTCGAGCTCGGTGCGGATCTCGACGATCTGGGAAAGTTGATCCACGAACCACGAGTCGTACCCCGTCTCCCGTGCGACGTGGCCGGCGTCGAACCCGCGTCGCAGTGCCTCGGCAGCCAGGTAGATGCGGTCGGGTGAAGGTTGGTGCAACCGTTGCTGCAACTCCTCGTCGTCGAGGGCGGCGACCGTTGCCTCACCGGGGTCGGCGTTGAGTCCCATCCGACCTGTTTCCAGACTCCTGAGGGCTTTCTGCAGCGCCTCAGGAAACGTTCTCCCGATTGCCATCGCTTCCCCAACGCTCTGCATCGAGGTGTCGAGCACCCGGTCGACCGAGGCAAACTTGGCGAAGTCAAAGCGAGGTGCCTTCACCACCACATAGTCCAGCGCCGGCTCGAACGAGGCCGGAGTCGCCCCCGTGATGTCGTTGGTAATCTCGTCGAGCGTGTACCCGACGGCGAGCTTGGCGGCGATCTTGGCGATCGGAAAGCCGGTCGCCTTCGAGGCGAGCGCCGAGGACCGCGATACCCTGGGGTTCATCTCCACGATGATGCGCCGCCCGGATTCCGGGTCGACGGCGAACTGCACGTTGGAGCCCCCGGTGGCCACACCGACCTCTGTCAAGCAGGCGATCGCCTCGTCGCGCATCTCCTGGTACTCGCGATCGGACAGGGTCTGGGCGGGGGCAACCGTTATCGAATCGCCGGTATGGACCCCCATCGCGTCCAGGTTCTCGATCGTGCACACGATCACGGCGTTGTCGGCCGCGTCGCGCATCACCTCGAGCTCGAACTCCTTCCATCCAACGAGCGATTCCTCGACGAGGACCTCACCGACCGGCGAGGTGTGCAGACCGGCGGAGACGACCCGAATTGCCTCGTCGTCGTCGTGTGCCAACCCTGTGCCCCCGCCGCCGAGGATGTAGGAAGGCCGAACCATCATGGGATAGCCGAGCCCTGTCGCTGCTACCAGCGCTTCTTCGACCGAGTGCACGTAGGAGGATCTCGCGGTGGCGATCCCCGCTCGCTTCATCGCCTCCTTGAAGGCGCCGCGGTCCTCGGCGGTAGCGATGGCGTCGAGACCGGCACCGATCAGCTCGACTCCATATTTCTCGAGCACACCGTCACCGGCCAGCGCCATCGTCACGTTGAGGGCGGTCTGACCGCCGAGGGTTGGGAGCAGAGCATCGGGCCGCTCCTTGGCGATGATGGAAGCGACCACTTCGGGCGTTACCGGCTCCAGGTATGTGGCGTGAGCGAATGCGGGATCGGTCATGATCGTCGCCGGGTTCGAGTTGACGAGGATGACGCGGTATCCGTCTTCCCTGAGCACCTTGAGCGCCTGGGTGCCCGAATAGTCGAACTCTGCGGCCTGTCCGATGACGATCGGGCCGGCGCCGACGAGGAGGATCGACTCGATGTCGGTCCTACGCGGCATGCGACACTCCAGAGGCGAAGCGGTCGAAGAGGACGGAGGCGTCATTCGGGCCGGGTGCCGCCTCCGGGTGATACTGAACCGAAAATGCCGAAACATCTAGGCATGCGAGCCCTTCGAGAGTGCCGTCATTGAGGTTGTGATGGGTTGCCACCACTCGACCAAAGGGTGTTTCGAGCGCTGGCGGCACATTTGCATTTGGAGCCTGCGTCGAGCCCCCTGGTGAGGACAGGTCGACCGCAAAGCCATGGTTCTGCGAGGTGATCTCCACCCTCCCGTCGTAGCTCCTTCGCACCGGATGGTTCCCTCCGTGATGGCCGAACGGCAGCTTGAACGTCGTCGCTCCCAGCGCCAAGCCGAGTATCTGGTGGCCAAGGCAGATCCCGAAGATCGGAACCTTCCCGAGCAGGCCGCGCACCGCGACGATCGACTCGGTCAACGGCTCGGGGTCACCCGGGCCATTTGACAGAAACACGCCGTCCGGTGCGTAGGAGATGGCGGTGTCGGCCGCGGTCGCCGCGGGCACAACGGTGACGGCGATACCTCGGTCGGTCAGCGCCGCGATGATGTCGCGCTTTATCCCGAAGTCATATGCCACCACCTCGGCTCTGATGACGCCGTTGGGCTCGCGCCGATACGGCTCCGTCGTGGTGACGTCGCTGACCAGGTCTCTTCCAACGATCTCGGGCGTCGCTGCGGCCACCGCGGCGAGGTCAGCGACATCGATGTCGCTGCCAATCGCAGCCGGCATCGCTCCGTGGTGGCGAACGTGGCGGGTCAGCCGCCTGGTGTCGACGTCGGTGAGCACGACGATGCCGTGGCCTGCCAGGAACCCTGAGAAGCTGCCCTGCGACCGCCAGCTCGAGTCGAACCGGCTCATCGAGCGTGTCACCAACCCGACGGCGCGGGGTCGATCCGCCTGGTCATCCGCAGCGTTGATCCCGTAGTTACCGATGTGCGGCGCCGTCATTGCCACGATCTGGCCGGCGTACGAAGGATCGGTGATGATCTCCTGATAGCCGGTCATCGCCGTGTTGAAAACCACCTCTCCGCGGGCCATCCCCTCGGCGCCAACCGATCGACCCCGAAAGACGGTGCCGTCTGCGGTGACGAGCACGCCCGGTTTCACGGCGTCAGGGCAACAGCGGCCGGTGACCCGTCGCGGGCGGTGATCGTTCCTCGGTAGACCGTGGCCACCACCCTGCCCTGGAGCGCCATGCCGAAATATGGGGCGTTCGACGATCGGGACAGCGTTCGCTCCGGCACCCATTCGTGGGCGGGGTCGAACACGGCGAGATGGGCCGGGTTGCCAACCGCAACCCAGCGGCCCTGGTCGAGCGTGCCGGCGATGGCCGCCGGTGCCACCGCCATCCGGGTGTAGAACGACACAGGGTCGAGCGGAGCCACCGTGTTGACCACGCCAGCCGCCCACTCCAGGCCGGTTATCCCGTTTGCGGCATGCTCAAACGGAACATCCTTGTCGTGCGCCGCGTGCGGCGCGTGGTCGGTGGCGACAGCATCGATGGTTCCGTCGCGCAGGCCAGCCCGCAACGCATCCCTGTGCTCAGCGCTGCGCAACGGAGGCATCACCTTGTACGCGGGGTCGGTTGTGGCAACCATGCTGTCGTCAAAAGCGAGATGATGGGGCGTCACCTCGGCAGTCACATCCAGGCCGCGGGTCTTTGCTGCGGCGATCATCTCGACGCCACCCGCTGTCGACAGATGTTGGACGTGGTACCTGGCCCCGGTCAGCTCGGCGAGCCGCAGGTCTCTTGCGATGATGATCTCCTCTGCCTCAGCAGGTATGGCCGACATTCCGAGCCGCGACGACACCGCTCCTTCGTGTATCTGGCCCGCGGCGGCGAGGCCGGGATCGACTGCATGCTGAGCGATCACACCGCCTCGGGTGGCCAGGTAGTCCATCGCCTGTCGCATGAGGCCGGCGTCGGCAACCGCATCCCCATCGTCGGTGAACACCCTGACCCCGGCCTCCCACAGCTCGTCGAGGTGGGCAAGCTGTTCGCCGTGGCGTCCCATCGACACCGCTCCTGCTGGCCTCACATCTACGAGGCCGGTCGAGCGTCCACGGTCGACGATGAACCTTGCCAGATGGCCGGCGTCGACGGCCGGATCGGTGTTCGGCATCGCAACGATCGCCGTGTAACCGCCGGCGGCGGCTGCCGCCGAGCCGGACGAGATATCTTCCTTCCACTCCTCCCCTGGCTCGCGCAGGTGGGTGTGGAGATCGACGAACCCGGGCCCCACCCAGGCCGCGTCACACTCGACGATCGTGTCCGCCACCAGATCGCTTCCGATCTCGACGATCGTTCCGTCGGTGATGCCGACGTCGGATTCGACCACACCGTCCTCGGTGAGGACCCTGCCTCCTGTGAGCACGAGATCATTCATCGTGCTCACCCCCAAGCAGGCGAAATAGGACCGCCATTCGCACGGCGACTCCGTTGGCCACTTGCTGCAGGATGAGGCTGCGATCGTCGTCTGCGACTTCGGCTGCGATCTCGACCCCCCGATTCATCGGGCCGGGGTGGAGCACCACGGTGTCCGGCTTGAGTCGGGAAAACCGCTGCACGGTCATCCCGTAGCGCGTCGTGTACTCGGACAGGGAAGGAAACACTGAGGCGCCACCACGTTCGGCCTGGACCCGCAACAGGTAGACGACATCGAGCTCGGTCAGCACCTCATCGAGGTCTTCCGACGTTTGCGCCGGCCATCCATCGATCTGGATAGGGAGCAAAGTCTTTGGCGCCACCATGGTGACCTCGGCGCCGAGCGTGTTGAAGGCAAACACGTCGGAGCGCGCGACGCGGGAATGCCTGATGTCACCGACGACGCCGATGCGGAGCCCGTCGAGGGTCCCGAACCGCTGCCGAATGGTCAGGGCATCGAGCAGGGCTTGTGTGGGGTGCTGATGGGCGCCGTCTCCCGCATTCAGGACCGGCTGATCCACCCATTCGGCCACACGCCACGGAGCGCCGGTTGCCTTGTGCCGGACCACCATGGCATCGGTACCCATGGCTTGGACGGTGAGCACGGTGTCCTTGAGGCTCTCCCCCTTGGACAGGGAGGAGGTACTCGGCGAGAACGACATGGTGTCTGCGCTCAGCGCCTTGGCCGCCTTCTCGAAAGACAGCTTGGTCCGTGTCGACGGCTCGAAGAACATCGTTGCCACGGTCTTGCCGCGAAGCGCCGGCACTTTGGGTATGGGCCGATCAAGCACTTCAACGAAAGATTCGGCATCGTCGAGCAACTCGGTCAGCTCCTCGCGGGTGGTGTCCTCTGTCGAGAGGAAATGGTTCATGGTGCACCTCCAGGTTCGATCTCCACCCCGTCCGCACCGTCGATCTCGGCGACGTGCACCGTGACCCTTTCGTCGTGCGCGGTCGGCAGGTTCTTCCCGACGTAGTCGGGCCGGATGGGAAGTTCACGGTGCCCGCGGTCGACGAGGACGGCCAGCTGCACGCGCTCTGGCCTGCCAAGGTCGGCCAAGGCGTCGAGGGCGGCCCGGATCGTCCTCCCCGTATACAGAACATCGTCGACCACGACGACGGTGGCTCCATCGACCGGTTCCGGCACCTCGGTCTTGCCAAGCTCGGTCTTCGGTCTGGCGTCGAGATCGTCGCGGTACAGGCCGATGTCGAGGCTGCCCCAAGGAGTCCACTTGCCTTCGATGCGCTCGATGGCCGTCGCCAGCCGCTCGGCCAGCGGGACCCCGCGGGTGTGAATGCCGACGAGAAGCAGGTCGGCGGCCCCCCGGTTCCGTTCCAGGATCTCGTGAGCCATCCGCGTCAGCGCCCGGTCGATATCACCTGGATCCATCACTTGACGGGTCATGGCAGGCCAACAAAAAAGCGGTCGACGAGCCCGGTGGGTTCGCCGCCGCTATGGGCGTCGCTCATTGTCGCTCCTCCCTTGCCGGCCTCACTGGACCGGCTTAAAGGTCGTGCTGTCGGGGGCACCGTAGCACGCTGCTCGGCAAGCGTGGGGGAGCCGGTAATCCGCACCGCCAGCCGGCTACGCGTTCTCGGCTGGCTCGGGCCGGCGAGGTGTCTACTCGCCGGATTGCTCGGCGATTTTGGCAAGCACACCGTTGACGAAACGACCGGACTGCGCCGTCGAGTAACGCTTGGCAAGCTCGACGGCTTGGGACAAGACAACGGCGACCGGGGTGTCCGTATAGCGGAGCTCGTACACGCCGAGACGCAGGACCGCTCGATCAACGGCAGGCATCCGGGCCACACGCCAGTCGGTGGCCTCGGCGTCGAGCATGGCGTCGATTTCCTTTACGTGTGACCAGGTCTCATGGGCAAGCCGAAAGCCGCGCCCCTCGTGCTGGGAGGACTCGATTTGGGAGAGATCGCCTGCGTCGGCCGAGTACAGGAGGCCGATGGCGCGCTCCCGCGCCTCCTGCTGGCTCACGAGACTCGGGTGATGTAGTCCCCGGTTCGGGTGTCGACCTTCACGATGTCGCCGATGTCGACGAAGAGCGGGGTCTGGATCACCAGCCCGGTCGACAGGGTTACCGGCTTGGTCGCACTCGACACCCGATCGCCCTTGACCGCATGCTCGGTATGGGTGACCTCCAACTCCACGGCGGCAGGGAGCTCGATCCCGATCGGCTTGCCCTCGAACATGGACAGCCGAACGGTTGCACCTTCCGCCAGATACGAGGCCTCGGCGCCGACGGCCTCCGTTGTGAGCATGAGCTGGTCGAACGTCTCGCCGTCCATGAAGGTGAACCCCAAGTCGTCACGAAAGAGGTACTGGTGGTCGCGGCGGTCGATCGTTGCCCTTGGCAGATTCTCACCTGCGCGGAACGTGCGATCGACGACTCCACCAGAAGTGAGGTTCTTGAGCTTCATGCGCACGAACGCCTTGCCCTTTCCCGGCTTGACGTGCTGGTACTCCACCACCTGGTACAGGCCGTCCGGCAAATTCAGCGCCATCCCGGGTTTCACGTCGTTGGTCGAGATCACGGCTTCTGCTCCTCGATGCCGACAGCAGCCAGTGCGGCGCGTACGCTAGCGGGATCGGCGTGTACAACCGCTGGCCTCCCCACCGCCTCCAACACCACGAAACGAAGGCCCCCGTCGTCCCGTTTCTTGTCAACCGTCATCAACTCTTCGACCCGTGCGGTGGACACTGTCGGCGCATCCACCGGTAGACCAACCGAGGCGATGAGGTCACGCTGCTCGGCAGCTCCGTCGAAGCCCGTCATCATCTCCGAGAGGGCGGCCGCTGCCACCATGCCGACGGCGACCGCATGACCATGGCTCATCCCGGCAGCCACCTCCACCGCATGACCGATCGTGTGCCCGTAGTTCAGGATCGCCCTTCGGCCGCTCTCGGTGAAATCCGATGACACGACCGCGGCCTTGACGGCAACCGCCCGGTCGACAACCTCTTCGACAGGCGCCTCAAGACCGTGTCTCCCATAGAGCGCAACCAAGGCCGGGTCGCCGACGTACCCCGTCTTCAGAGCCTCGGCGGCACCCTCTGCCAGTAGAACCTCGGGGAGCTCGGCGAGGACGTCGAGATCCACGACGACCCTGGAGGCGTGTCGGAACACTCCTGCGAGGTTCTTTCCGTCGACGTTGACGGCAGACTTGCCGCCGATGGCCGCATCGACGGCACCGAGCAACGTTGTCGGGATGAACACGGCCTCGATCCCGCGCATGTAGGTCGCCGCAACGAACCCTGCGACGTCGGTGAGGGCCCCTCCCCCGATGCCGACGACGGTGTCGCCACGGGTCACGCCGGCGGTGCCGAGCCGGCGGTACACATCCTCGACGACCCCCATTCGCTTGGCCGCTTCACCGTCGGGCAGGGTCATCGAGACCGTTGCATACCCTTCGTCGGCTAGCCGACCGGCGACGGCTTCGGCAAGCCCCGTCACCGCCGGCTGGGTGAGGATCACCACCTGCAACCGACCCTCGCGTTCGGGGAGCAGCGGGGAGCCATCGGTCAAGCCATGGCCGACGAGGATCTCCGAGACGACTTCGTCACCTTCGGTGATCACATGTCGCATGCGGTCTCGACAGAATCGGCGACGGTCTCGACGTCGTCGTTGCCGTCGACGACGACCTCGGCTGCAACTCGGTAGGCAACGGCGCGATCGGCGAAGATATCGGCGAGCCGTTCCAGGGTGTCTCCGCCGAGGAGCGGGCGGGTTCCGGCGTCGCCAATCCTGGCCGCCGCCGTTTCCGGGGTCACCTCGAGCAGCACGACCGTTCCGCTGTCGCTCATAGTGGCGACGTTGCGCTCGGCAAGCACCGAACCACCCCCGGTGGCGACGATCCCGTCGGGCTCGGCGGCAACCGTTCGCAGTTCGTCGGCCTCGAGGTTTCGGAAAGCATCCTCACCTTCCATGAAGAAGATATCGCTCACCGTCCGCCCGGCGATGTGTTCCACCCGGTCGTCGATATCGTAGAACGGGAGGCCGGAGCGCTCGGCCAGCACCGAGCCGACGGCGTTCTTGCCGCTTCCCATCAACCCGATCAGCCAGATGTGGCCCATCAGTAGGCGGCGAGGCGCGCCAAGTGGGCGTGATGTGCTTCGACGAACGCGGACCGGGTGTCGCCTCCGTACACCCGCTGCGTCTCGGCGGCGAGCACGATGGCAACCATCTGCTCGGCAACGACGCCGGCGGCCGGCACCGAGCACACGTCGCTGCGCTCACGGAACGCATCGGCCGCCTCCTTGGTCTTCACATCGATCGATCGCAGCGGGCGCATCAGGGTCGACAGTGGCTTTTGGGCGGCCCTGACCCTGATGATGGAACCGTTGGAGATGCCACCCTCGATGCCGCCTGCCCGGTTGGTGTCCCTAACCACCCCATCGCCGCCGTCCCCGACGAGAATCTCATCGTGGGCCTCCGTACCGAATCGGGATGCGGAGGCGAATCCGTCCCCGACCTCGACGGCCTTGATGCCGGGAATCGACATGAGCGCACCGGCAAGCAGCGTGTCGAGTTTGCGGTCGTAGTGCACGTGGCTGCCAACACCTGCAGGGACGCCGTGGGCGACGACCTCAACGATGCCGCCGAGCGTGTCGCGGTCACTCTTTGCGGTGTCGATGGCGGCGACCATCGCCATCTCGGCGTCTTGGTCGTCGTACACGCGAACCGGCGATGCGTCGATGGCCTGCGTATCGCCCGCGGCCGGGACGCGCTCCTTCTCGGCGGCGACCGGGCCGATGCGAACTACGTGGCTGAGGACGCTGATCCCCACCTCGGCGAGTAGCTGCTTTGCCGCATAGCCTGCCACCGTTCGCGCCGCGGTCTCTCGCGCCGACGCCCGCTCCAGTATGTCGCGGGCGTCATAGGTGCTGTACTTCAGCATCCCTGCCAGGTCGGCATGTCCCGGCCTTGGCGTCGTCATCGGTCGCTCGGCCGCACCAGCGCCTGGGGCCATCTCCGCGGACCAGCGTTCCCATTCTGTGTTTCTGATGGCGACTGCAACCGGGCTGCCAAGCGTTCGTTCAAACCGGACCCCGCCCAGGATCTCGAGCTCGTCACGCTCGATCCGCATTCTCGGGCCTCTTCCGTGCCCGAGGCGACGCCTGGCCAACTCGGCGCTCAACCCTTCGGCGGTGAAAGACAGGTCCTTGGGGAGTCCTTCGACGATCGTCACCAGTGCCGGGCCGTGGGACTCGCCTGCTGTGAGAAACCGGATCATCGCGCCATCGTCGCAGCGCCACCGCGCAATGTCATCCTGTCCCGTTCAGATACCAGTCGGCGATAGCCGATCCCCAGGCGAGGGCGGCGTACGCCCCGACAACCAGATACGGGCCAAAAGGGATGGCATCTTTCCTGCTGCGGAGTCTGGAGACGATCAACAACAGCGAGATCAGTCCCCCAAGTAGGAAGGCGGCGAACACGGCAACGATCAGGACCTCCCAGGCCGGATAGGCGGTGAATACGCCGAGCAGGAAGCCGAGCTTCACATCTCCGAAGCCGAACCCGCCCCTGGCGATGAGCGCCAGCACGAAGAGCAGGGCAAAGTACGCAGCACCGCCGAGCAACGGTCGCAGCAGAGCCCCACCGTCAACCACGCTCCCCGCCAGCAACACAAGCACCCCAACGACCGTCCCCGGGAATAGGATGCGATTCGGGATCAGCTGGGAGTCGATATCGGTGAGGGTCAGCGTCACCGTGACCGCGACGAACCACAGATACGCTGGCAGGACCCAGGTCACGCCGACCACCAGCGGCGTTGCCGCGAAGAGAAGGCCGGTGGCGACTACAACGACCGGCAGCCGTCTCGATTCCTTCCTCAGCTGCGACGGGGCCACGTCGATGGCGACGGCCTCGGCAAGCACTCCGGCGAACAGACCGATGGGAAACATTATGAGACTCGCCATGCGGCGCTGGAGCCTATCGAAGTCGAGAGTGGATGGTCGACAGCGAGGGTCCTGGGACTCAGAACGCGGCTCGCATGGCATCGACCGGCGCGGCGACACCGGTCCATAGCTCGAATGACACCGCCGCTTGGGCCAGGAGCATGTCACGCCCATCGGTAACGGGCAGCCCGCGACCAGCGACCTCGCCGACCGCAGGCGTCTGCAGCTCGCCATAGGGGAAATCGACGAGCCCGGCGGCATTGGCAAGCGTGGCAATCGGGAGTGCTTCGCCTCCCATGCCGATCGGGGTGGCGTTCACCACGATCGCTCCGTCGACACCGGTCCCCCACTCCAGGAGGTCCCCGTCTACGCGGGTGCGTTCGAGCAAGGCGCCGGCACCATCGAGGTTGCGCGCCGCGATGTGCAGGTCGCGGTCGGCCAGGGCAACAAGCGCAGCAGCCGCCGCCCCGCCGCTGCCGAGCACGAGAATCGGAGCGGTCATCGACAGCCGGGCGTCACCCCAGATCGTGAGGATTCCCGCCACATCGGTGTTGTCGCCAAAGGCCATCCCTTCGCGGTGTACCAGGGTGTTCACCGCACCGGTGCGTAAAGCCGTTTCGGAGACACGGTCGACTGCAGCAAAAGCCGCCTCCTTGTGCGGCATAGTGACATTGCCACCGTCGAGGCGTCCGTAACGGACTTCGGCAACGGCAGTCATCAGCCCTGACCGGTCGACCATTCTGGCCTGGTAGCTGCCTTCGATCCCGGCAGCCGCCAGCGCCGCAGTATGAATGGCCGGCGATCGCGAGTGCTCGACGGGATCGCCGAGCAGCACGAGGTTCACGGGAGTACCCCGTCCGCCTTCGCCTGCTCGATCTTCGCCTGGTGCTCCTCATACGTCTCGGAAAAGCCGTGACGACCGTCCTTGGAAGCGAGCACGTAGAACAGGAAGTCTGTAGTCGCCGGGTTGGCCGCAGCCAGAACCGACTCGATCTGGACGGTACTGATCGGGGTCGGAGGGAGGCCGGCGATCAGGTACGTATTCCAGGGTGAGTCGATCTCCAGATCTTCTGCGAGGACCCTGCCGGGACTGCCGCCACGGGCGTAAACGACGGTGGCATCGATCTGGAGAGGTATCCCCTGATCGAGGCGGTTGTAGATCACACTCGAGATGAGCGGTCGGTCTTCCTCAACGCCCGCTTCACGCTGGATGAGCGATGCCACGATCAGGACCTCGTAGGTGCCCACACCGAGTCCCTCGAAGCGTGACGAGTCAACATCGCGCACCCGGTGCACCGCCTCGTCTGCCATCATTTGGAGGATCTCCCTCGGCTGGGTGTCCTCGCCGATCTCATATCGTGCCGGGTACAACAAGCCCTCCCACCTGGCCAGCTCATCGACACCTTCCGGCGCTTCGGCGGGAAGCAACGCAGACGTGACCCACCCTTCACTCAGTGCGACCGCAAAGTCCTCTACCGGCTTGCCGGTCTGTTCGGCGAGGCTCTCGATGGCGGAGGCCACGGTGACACCTTCGAGCACGATGACGCTCCGGTTGAACACATCCGGGCCCGCAACGAGCCGGGCGGCAACGTCCTCTGGCCTCATGCCGGTCTCCAGGTGGTAGGTCCCCGGCTTGAGTTGCGACGCCACACCTTGCTCCTCGACGAAGCGTGACAGGTCTCGAGCCGGTACCACACCCGCTTCCTCCATCGAGGCAGCGATGCTGCGAGCCGACGCCCCGTTTGGTACCGCGACGGTTACTTCGATGCCGAGCACGATCGTGGTGGTCACCGGCGCAGCCGTCACTGCTCCAGCTAGCAGCCTCCCAAGCAGGAACACGGCGACGACCCCTGCACCAAGGAGCATGGCTGCGACGAGGACCCGAATCAGGATCCGGTCACGCTTGGTCGTCTCCATCGTCATCGTGCATCCGCCTGTCGAGATAGCTCTGCAACATGACCGCCGCCGCTACCTTGTCTCGCACGTCTCGTCGCCGGCGGCGACGGACTCCACCCTCGATCAGGGCATCCTCCGCGGTAACGGTCGTGTACCGCTCGTCCTGGAGCAAAACCGGCAGGCCGGTCTCCTCTGCGACCTGGTCCGCGAAGGCCCTGGCCGACCTCGCCGCCTGTCCTTCCTCGCCGGAGAGCAGCAGCGGCAGCCCAACGACGACACGTTCGACGGCGAACTCAGAAATCAGCGAGCGCAGCGCGACTGTGACGTCGGCGACACGCTGGTCGATCACCGAATGCGGCGTGGCAATGGTACCGGTGGCGTCCGATACCGCGACCCCGATGCGACGCTCCCCATGGTCGAGGCCGAGGATCCTCAACGTCCTGCGAGGGCCTCGTGCGCCGCGTCCTTTGCCTCGCTGAGCGCATCGTCGATCCGGTCCCCTGCCGGACCGCCGGCCTGGGAGAGGTGCGGATCCTTGCTGCCACCGCCTCCCAGGGTTTTGGCAGCGGCGGAAATCAGGTCACCAGCGGATATCCCACTCTCCACCAGGTCCTCGGAGACGAATGCAATGATCGCTCCCTTTCCTCCGGTGGTTGATCCAAGCACCCCGATGCCGGACGGCATCCTGTCCCTGATCTGGAAGGCGAGAGCCCGCAGCGCGTCGCCGCTCAGCGCTTCTTGTTTGGCAACGAGGATGGAATAGCCGTCGACCTCCTCGACCTGATCGAGGAGGCTGGCCGCGGTCTCGCTGCGAGCTTCTTGCTCAAACTGCTCGATCCGCACCGCCAGGGCCTTGCTATTCAGGGCCATCGCCTCCGCCGCCTCAACCAGCCGTGCCGGCTGAGCGCCGAGGGCTCCGGCAGCGGCCTCGACGTCGCGCCGCAGCTGTGATAGGTACTCATACGCCGCCGTCCCCGTCACCGCCTCGACCCTTCTGGTGTTGGCGGCAACCGACCCCTCAGTGACCACGATCAACGGGCCGATCTGGCCAGTGCTCGGAACATGGGTGCCGCCGCAGAACTCAGTCGAGTAGTCGCCGGTACTGACGACTCTGACCTCGTCGCCGTACTTGTCACCGAAGAACGCCAGAGCGCCCATCGCCTCCGCCTCGTCTTTCGTTGTCTCGATGGTGGTGACCCGGGCGTTCTCGATCACCCGCTGGTTGCTGAGCCGCTCGACCTGGCGAAGCTCTTCGGGGGCGAGCCCGGCAAAGTGACTGAAGTCGAAGCGGAGCCGGTCGTCCGCTACCAGCGACCCTGCCTGATGAACCTGATCGCCTACCACCTCGCGTAGTGCCCAGTGCAGAACGTGGGTACCGGTGTGGTTCTTCCTGATGCGCTCGCGACGTTCATGGTCGATGCTGAGCGCAACGTCCTGGCCGACATTGATCGTCCCGTCGGTGACCTTTCCCCGATGACCATGGAGGCCGGGCAGGGTGAACCGGGTGTCTTCCACCTGTACCGTTCCAGTCGGGGTGACGATCCTGCCGGAGTCACCGATCTGGCCGCCGGACTCGGCGTAGAACGGTGTGCGGTTGAGGAAAAGCTCAATCGGTCGGCCTTCCGCGGCGGTCTCGATCGCGTCGCCCTCGCTGATGATGGCAAGGATCCGCCCCGTCCCGCTCTCCTCCTCGTACCCGACGAACTCCGTCGGCTGCACACCGTCGAGCAGGGTTCGATACGCATCGGCGACGGCCGCATCGTCGCCACCCCTGTAGGCCGCCCTGGCCCTGGTTCGCTGCTCATCCATCATCCGATCGAAATCGGCGAGCTCGACCTGGAAGCCGCGCTCGGTGACGATCTCCTCGGTCAGCTCTATCGGAAATCCGAACGTGTCGTGCAGCTTGAATGCGGTCCCCCCTGCCAGGGTGCCGCCGGAGCCGACTCCTTGCAACGCCTCGTCGAGCAGCTGGCTGCCGGCGCGCAAGGTCCGACGAAACTGCTCCTCCTCCCTGGTGACCATGGTGGTGATCGCATCTTGATTGGACGCAAGCTCCGGGTAGGCCTGCCGCATGACATCGACCGTCGCCGCGATCAGCGGCGGCATGATCAGGTCATCGACGCCGAGGAGGAATGCGTGACGCACCGCCCTCCTGATCAGTCGGCGGAGCACATAGCCGCGCCCTTCGTTGGATGGAACCACCTTGTCGCCGATCAGGAAGGTCGCGGTGCGCCCGTGATCGGCCATGATGCGCAACGAGACATCGGTTGGCTCGGCGTCGCCGTATCTCACCCCCGTCTCGCCTTCTGCGGCGGCGAGGACCGGCCGAATAACGTCGGTGTCAAATACGGCGTCGACCCCTTGAAGCACGGTGGCCAGGCGCTCCAGGCCGGCTCCGGTGTCAATGTTCTTTGCCGGAAGGTCGCCGACCACGTGATAGGGCTCGTCTTGGATGGACTCCATGAAGACGAGGTTCCAGATCTCCATATGTCGTTCGTCGTCGACCGCGGGGCCACCTGCTTCCCCGTACTCGGGTCCCTTGTCGAAGAAGATCTCGGAGGACGGTCCCGCCGGGCCGGGGACGCCCATCTGCCAGAAGTTTTCTCTGTCGAGCCGCTGGACGCGCTCCGGTGGCACACCGACCCCGTCGATCCAGATGCCGGCCGCCTCGTCGTCTGAGATATGCACCGTATACCAAAGCCGCTCAGGATCGATCCCGTAGCTGTCGGTGATGAGCTCATACGCCCAAGCGATTGCCTCCTCCTTGAAATAGTCGCCGAAGGAGAAGTTGCCGAGCATCTCGAAGAACGACAGATGGCGTTGTGTGGTCCCGATGATGTCGATGTCGCTGGTGCGGCCTACCTTCTGCACGGAAACGGCCCGGGGGTAAGGAGGGGGCTCCTCCCCCAGCATGTACGCCTTGAACGGGACCATCCCGGCACCGGTGACGAGCAGGGTCGGGTCCAGGGGTATCAGCGACGCCGAAGGCACGATGGTGTGCTCGCGTGCAGCAAAGAAGTCGACGAAAACGCGTCGGATCTCGTTCGAATCCATTCGGCGAGGTTAGCCCCGGGCCGTTTCGGGCCTGGGCTG
>CAXMPL010000097.1:0-1816 GCA_964195125.1 uncultured Kiloniellales bacterium
GACACGGCATATTCGGGGTCGTCGTACTGCGAGAGGATGACGATGCCGGTGCCAGGGTGGCGCTTGCGCACTACTTTGGCGGCCTCGATGCCCTCCCTGGTGAAGTTGGGGGGCATGCGGATGTCGGTCACGACCACCTGCGGGTTTGCTTCCTCGGCACCGGCGACCAGTTCGTTGTAGTCGGCGGCGACTCCGATCACATCGATGTCATCCTCGAGGTCAAGCAGAGCCTTGACGCCCTCGCGCACGATGAGGTTGTCGTCGGCCAAGAACACCGAGATCGTCACCGCTCACCTCCGGAGTCGTTACGTCAAATATCGCACGAATTCTTCACGCAGGGCATGGTACGGGCGCCCGAATCGAGGTGGTATTAACCCACCTCGCGTATCGGGGCCAGCACTATCGACAGCGCGGTCGGCGCGGACAACGATTGGAGGGTCGAGGAGGAGGAGAATGGGAAGGACCATCCAGGAGCGACCCAGCGGGGTCAGTCTCGTGCCCTCCCGAACGATTCACCAAGCGACCGGAGGTCAGTGATGGATTCATCGGTAGCCGTGCCCAAATGGCGCAAGATCACCTTTTATGTCATTGCCGGTCTACTGCTGCTGATGATCGTCGGGCTGCTGTTCCCACTCTTGGCGTTTGTCGTGCTCGCCTGGCTGCCGGTCGACACCTGGCAAGCCCTCTTTCCTGGCGAGGATATCAACGCCACCGACGTGGTTCACCGCATCCATGAGCTGTCCTTTTCGCTGATTTTCTGGGGCCTAGCCATTGGTATCGGTCTCCAGTTGTGGAAGCCGGAGAGGCGACAGGCACCCATGCTCCAGGCATTTGCGGTGATCGCCGCCTTCTTCGTCGTCGATCTGGTCAGCGGGTCCTTTGACCCCGAGGCCGTTCCCATCATGGTTGGGGTGGTGTTGCTGGTGTTGTTGCACCCAGCCCGCCGGAGCCTCTATCGATTCAACAGGCCGGATATGACCATGACCGGTCTGGCCATCCTGGCGGCGATACCTGGAGCGTTTTTCATCCTTGATCACATCGATCTGCAGCGCCTCGACGTTCCTGGCGACCCGCATGTCGAATTTGGGCACTGGTCGGCGATGGCAGTGTTCGCCACCCTCATCGTCCTATGGGGACTCATCGGTTCGACCGACCGCACCGGATGGAGGGTCACGGCATGGCTGGCCGGGATATCTGCGGCGGCGTACGGCCTCGCCTCGCTGGTCTTCCCACTTGTGGCGTCTGCGTCCAGCACCGGCTGGGCCATCGCCGCTCTCGCCTGGGGCGTGGCCTTTGTCGCCCTCACAGAGAGGCGGGCTCGATCCCGGTCGGCTCAGTCGGTGGATGCGCCATCCGGGGCTGTTGAGGAAGGAGACGAGAGCGCATGAAGAGGGGAACACTGTTGTTGTCAGGAGCCCTGGCGGCGTTGGCGCTCGTCCTGTCGGCATGCGGGGGCGACAGCAGCGGGGAGGGTGGAGGAGACGCCGTCACCTCGTTCAATGTCGAGGGAAAGGAGTTCGCGTTCGTCGCCGACTCGTGGAGGGTCGCGGCCAACCAGGACGTGACAATCACGTTCAACAACATCGGCCCGCTCGAACACGACTGGTCCGTTCTGAGCTCAACCATTTCCGGTGATGACGAGGTCGCGGAGGACCTCGTCATCTTCAAGGTCGCGAGGGTCTCAGGAGGGTCATCGACGGGGACGTTCAACCTCCCGCCGGGGACCTACCAAGTCGTCTGCACCGTCCCGGGTCACTTCGTCGCCGGCATGGAAGGAACGCTCCACGTCGTCGACGGTTGACATCGGGGAATCCCG
>CAXMPL010000098.1:0-19641 GCA_964195125.1 uncultured Kiloniellales bacterium
CTCATCGACTACGGGTTCCATGCCCCGACCATGTCGTTCCCGGTTGCAGGGACGCTGATGATCGAACCGACCGAGTCCGAGTCCAAGGCCGAGCTCGACCGGTTCTGCGACGCCATGATCGCTATCAAGGGCGAGATAGACGCCATCGCCGCCGGCGAGGTCACCCACGCCGATTCGGTGCTGGCCAACGCCCCCCACCCGGCAGAGAATGTCATCGCCGACGACTGGGCCCGTTCCTACTCACGGGAGCAAGCCGCCTATCCGGTGCACGGCCTGCGGCGGGACAAGTACTGGGTACCGGTGAGCCGGATCGACAACGCCTTCGGCGACCGGCACAGCGTGTGTTCCTGTCCACCGATCGAGGCCTACGAGCAGGGCATCGATTCCGACGACGGGTGAACGGCGGCGTTGGATGTGGCGGCGGGGATATCGGGCGGTGCCAACAGTGAACGTCTCCACCTGACCAAAGGGCGGCCTCCGGGGTGCTCGCCCCATCGTCGGCCGGACGTCGATTCAGGCGTCGAGGGGAATGATCCAATCGGCGCCGAAGGTTGGCACGCTCACCCGGGTGAGGTCGACCTTGGGATCGATGAGTTGCTGAGGGTCGCCATTGTTGAGCGTCACCAAGCCGTCGACGAGCACGACCAGATCCGCGTCGGTCCCTTCCGCGTACAAGTCCTCCAAGTAGTTGGCGAACTGGACCGCCATGTCGGGGAGCGTCGCTACCCGGTCGACCTGCCGCGAGGAGAGGAAATCATTGGGATCGACGACGGTGAACTCATTGGTTTCGGGCCAGATCACGATGAAGGCGGCAACACCGTCCTTGTCCCTGAGCTTCATGTGCCAGGAGTAACGATGCCCCTCCTCGGTCCAATGGACGTTGCCTGGTATGACAAAGTGGCGGAGGGGCACCAGCAGCTGGATTGCCACCCATGCCACGATGAGGCCCATCGCCAGCCGAGATCTGGTCGCACCGGCCGTCGATAGGGCGAGCCTACGCCGGGGCTCGGTTGCCGGGAGCAGCTGATGCACGGCGAGACCGCACGCAACAGCAGTGATGGCAGCCTGTATGGGAACAAAGGTGCGTGGGAAGGTAGCGCCGATGACGAATCCCGCTGCGAAGCCGGCGGCGAAGACCATCCCACGAAGGTTGCGCGACCTGAGGTCGGCCCATACCTGCTTTGGCCAATCGGGTTCGAAGAACATCATCGTCCCCACCAGCATGAACCAGGGGAACACGCCGATGTGAAACAACGAGTCATTCATGAGGGAGAAACCGATGGCCGCGACAAAGGCGTAGGGCCGCGTTCGCCGGGAGAGCAGAAAGAACACGATCAGCAGGTCAAAGGCCAGGGCCGCGTACCCCATGCCAACACCCACCGCCCTGTTGCCAAACCAGGAGCCAATCAGCGGGAACTCCTGCCGGTTCGCCAGCCACGTCGCGATGGGTTCGCCGCGCAGCCAATCGGCGTTGAGCTTGGCAACGCCCCCGTAGAAGAAGACGACCCCGATCTGAAACCGCAGCAACCACACCGACCAGATCGGAACCGAGGGTAAGCCGGCGAATCCTCCCTTTCGCAGTGCGTCGAGCGAGTAGGTGCGTCCTGCTGGCATGAACACCATGAGCAGGGCGATGAGGATCAACAGGTACCAGTGGTTGAGGTATCGAGCCTTATCCAGCAGGAAGACGTACCAGAGTCCGACGAAGACAACCGCGGCGCTGACCCGGTAGAAAGTCCCGGCGGCGACGAAGAGCCCGGCGAGCCCAATGGCAGTAAAGGCCAGCGGTAGCCACAGGCCGGGGAGTGGGTGGACCCATTCGAACAACCAGTACTTGAACAGCAGTTCCGGCTCTTGGTAATTAAGGACCACCCAGTAGTGATCGAGGTATCGGAACATCTCCCAGGCGATCAGGAGACCGAAGGCAACCCTGAAGAAGACGAGGCTCGCCGGATCAATCGGACGCCAGAGCCGGTCCCGTAGCGAGCTGCCGGCACCGTCTGCAGCGAGACCGGACCGAGTGAATAGAGCCATGGCTGTCAGTGTTATCGGACGGCGGAGGAGGTAACTGACCGAAAAGGTCTCCCGGAGTGCACCCAGGTGAGTGCCGAACGGGCGACATCCGCATACGAGCGGCGCCGATGACGAAAACACGAGCCTCCCCCGGCTTCGTGTCACCATGGGTGCGATATGGACATTGCTGACCGCTATACGCTCAGAACCTCTGCCGTTGTCGTGAACGGCTCAACGGGGTGTTGGCACCACCTCGAGACAGCTGCAGCCTTCTTCTGGGAGTTTTGGATGGGTGGCGACGAGCTGAACCGTGAAATCTGGGTGCCCGGCCAATGGTGAACGATGCCGTCGTGATCGGATCAGGACCGAACGGTCTTTCTGCCGCCATCGTTCTTGCCGAGCACGGGAGGTCCGTGCTGGTGCTCGAAGGTGCCGATCGCATCGGCGGTGGCACCCGCACCGAGGAGTTGACGCTGCCCGGATTCGCTCACGACGTATGCTCGGCGATCCATCCGCTCGCCCCGACGTCTCCGTTCTTCGAGGCCCGGCCCTTCGACGACCACGGCCTCGAGTGGATCCATCCCGATGCGGCCGTTGCTCATCCCCTCGACGACGGGTCGGCGGTCATCATCGAACGGTCGCTCGACGAGACGGTTGCCGGGCTCGGGTCCGACGGGAAGGGGTATCGGCGCATCATCGAGCCGGCCGTGCGTCACTGGGACCGCCTATCTGCACAGATCCTGGGGCCAATGATGCGCATCCCCCGGCATCCCTTCGTCCTTGCCCGTTTCGGGCTCACTGGGGCGATCCCTGCCACCACGCTGGCCAACGCCGTGTTCGAAACCGATCGTGGATCCGCCGCCTTCGCCGGGCTGGCGGCTCACGGCATCTTGCCTTTGACCAACCCATTGACCGGGTCGTTTGGCATCGCTTTCGGCGCTACCGCCCATATCTCCGGTTGGCCGTTCCCACGCTCCGGCTCACAATCAATCGCCGACTCCCTGGCCTCGTATCTCGGCGAGCTGGGGGGCCGCATCGAGACCGGGTCATACGTCGAATCGGTCGACGACCTGCCGGCCGATGCGGACCTCCTCTTCGACGTGACGCCGCATCAGCTCATCGAGATCGCCGGGAGTCGCCTGCCGGACCGCTACCGGCGCAGGCTCGCCCGCTACCGATACGGACCAGCAGCCTTCAAGATCGACTACGCCCTGGACGGTCCAATCCCATGGAATGCGGAGGAATGCCTGCGAGCTGCCACCGTCCACCTCGGTGGCACGATGGCCGAGATCGCTGCGGGCGAGCGTGCGGTAGCCGCTGGGGACCATCCTGATCGCCCGTTCGTGCTGCTGGCCCAGCAGAGCCTGTTCGACCCGACGCGCGCACCCGACGGCAAGCACACCGGGTGGGCGTACTGCCACGTCCCGAACGGCTCGACCATGGACATGACCGACCGGATCGAAGCGCAAATCGAGCGCTTCGCACCCGGGTTTCGCGACCGCGTTCTCGCCAAACGCGTCCACGGTCCTGCTGCGTTGGAGGCGCGCAACCCCAACTACGTCGGAGGCGACATCGCCGGCGGCTCCCATGCTTTCGGTCAGCTTCTCGCCAGGCCGGTGTTGTCATCGAATCCGTATACGACGCCAGCCGCCGGCATCTTCTTGTGCTCGTCTTCGACTCCCCCCGGAGGCGGTGTCCACGGCATGTGCGGATACCACGCCGCCCACGCCGCACTCAGCAGCTGATGAGCGACAAACGCCGAAGTCGTCTCCACCGCAGTCAAGGGATAGCGGCTGGAGGCTCTTTGGCCCCGGTAGGCTCCGTCCCGCCATGTTCAAGCGTCGACCCGGGGAGCTCAGGAAGTGGTTCCTCGGCGCCCCCAAATATCTGTTCCAGGCCCGACTCGGGTTCCTGTTCGGCAAGCGCTTCATCTGCATCGTGCACGAGGGCCGAAACACGGGTAAGACGTATCTGACCCCGCTCGAGGTGGTGTATCGGGACAAGGAAACGGGCGAGTACTTCGTGATCTCGGCGCGAGGCGCTCGCGCTGACTGGTACCGCAACATTCAGAAGTACCCGGTGTCGGCGGTGTACATCGGGAGCAGGAAGCGCAGGATGCGACAGCGGATAGTTCCGGTCGACGAGGCCGTCGTCGTCATCAAGGACTATCAACGGCGTCATCCCAAGGCTGCGGCGGCGCTGGCGCAGCTGATCGGCAGTTCGGTCGACAATACCGACTGGAGTGCCGCCATGGAGCAGCTGCCGATGGTCGCCTTCGGGCCGAGGTAGTTACCAGTTACCAGTTCGCTCGCTGCGCTCGCTTCCAGTTCCCAGCTGTCCGACTTTCTGGCTGGGAACTGGAAACTGGGGACTGGTCACTCAATCATCTCGTCGACGCGCTCCAGGTTGGCCACGAATCCGGCAAGGAACCGCTGGCCAAGCGCTCCGTCGATCAGGCGGTGGTCGTAGGAAAGGCTGATGGGTGCCACCGGTGCGATGGCGAGCTGTCCATCGCGAACAACCGGGGAGTCCTTGGCCCGACCGACGGACACGATGGCGGTGGTGCCCCAGGGGATGATCGGGGTGCCACCGCCGGCGCCGAGCGCCCCAATGTTGGAGATGGTGAAGGTGTGGCCGGCAACATCGTCTGGCTGCAGCTTGCGGTCCTTGGCATCGGTGGCGAGCCGAACGATCTCGGCGGCGAGGCCTGTGGTGGTCATCTGGTCGCTGTTGTGGGTTACTGCGACCAGCAAACCCCCTTCGGTGTGGATGGCGAAGCCGAGGTCGTAGTGCCGCTTGAGGATCACATCGTCGCCGTCGACCGTGGCGTTGAACTCGGGGAACTCGACGAGCAAGGGGAGCGCCGCCCTGGCGATGAGGGCTTCTAGGGGGAACGGGCCCTCTTCCTTGAAGGTGCGATGCGTCTCGAGGAGGTTGCCGGCATCGACCTCGGCCTGGGCGGTTACGTGGGGGATTTCCTGCCAAGACCGGGTGAGGTTGGCGGCGATCGTCCGCCGCATCCGGCTCATCTGGACCCGTTCCTCACGGTCGTTGACAACCGGGCCGGTCGCGGTGGCGGCGAGGACGTCGTCGCGGGTGATCGCTCCTCCCGGCCCGGTGCCGGTCAGCGTGGCCAGGTCGACGCCGCGTTCCTTGGCCAGCTTTCTGACCACCGGCATCGCCTTGACCGCACCGGCGGAGGTGACGGCCGGCTCGATTCGCTCGTCGTTTTTGCTGGGAACCGGGAGCTGGGGACTGGGAACTGGCTCCCATTGCTCGCCCTGGTCGCCAACGACGAAAAGAACATCGCCGACGTTTACGGTTTCACCTTCGCCGCCACCGAGATGGAGCACGACACCGGCAAATGGCGAGGTGATTTCGACAACGGCCTTGGCCGTCTCCATTTCGACCAGCGCCTGATCAACCGCCACATCGTCGCCGACCGTGACCTGCCATTCCACGATCTCGGCGTCGGTGAGCCCTTCACCGATGTCGGGGAGGCGGAATTCGTTGGCCATAGGGACGGGAGCGTACCGGCGTTGGTGACCCACCCACCGTCGAACGTGCTTGGAGTTGCACTCAGTGAGTCCCTAGACACGTACGACGCGATGGGCGAGGGGTCAGCGGAACTTCTTCCCCGATTCGGCGTGGTCGCGGAGTATCTGGGCGGCGGCGAACCGCTCGCCGTGCCGCTCGGCAAGGGCGTCGAGGCGATCGACGATCTTGTCGGCGCCCTCCACGTCGATCCACCAGAACGGCCCTCCCCGGAACGGCGGGAACCCCAGCCCCATCACCGCCCCCATGTCCCCGTCGAGGGATGACTGGAGGATTCCCTCTTCCAGGCAGCGTGCTGCCTCGTTGATCATCGCCAGCGCCATCCGATCCTCTAGTTCCGAGGACGGCAACTGACGCCGCGGCCCAAGCCCGAGCGCGGAGTACACCGACTCGTCGACACCTCCTCGTTTCCCGGTCTCGTTGTAGTTGTAGAAACCGCGGCCGTTCTTTCGGCCCTTCCGATCATCATCGAGCAGGCCGGGCATCATGTCGGGCCGGGCCATCCGATCCCCGAACGCGTCGACCATGATCTGGCCGATGTGGGCGCCGACATCGAGACCGACCTCGTCGGACAGCAGCAGCGGTCCCACAGGAAAACCCCACTGCACCATCGCCCCATCGATGGCTTCGACAGACGCTCCATCGGCGAGCAAGTAGAGCGCCTCACCGGTGTACGGCACCAGGATGCGGGTTGTGTAGAACCCCGGCCCATCCTTGACGACGATCACGGTCTTGCCTTGCTTCTTGCCGTATTCGACCGCGGTGACCGTGGCCCAGTCGGCGGTGTCTTCGGTGACGATGATCTCGAGCAGCGGCATCTTCTCCACTGGGGAGAAGTAGTGCATGCCGAGTACTGCCTCGGGTCGCTTCGCCTTGGAGGCGATGTCGCCGATCGGCAGCGACGAGGTGTTGGAGGCAAACACCACTCCGTTGCCTACAACCTCTTCCACCTGTTCCAAGAGGGACTGTTTCAGGTCGAGGCTCTCGAAGACCGCCTCGATCACCAGGTCGGCGTTGGACAATCCGTCAAATGCAGTACTGCCGGTGACCTTGTTCATGATCTGCTCGCCCTCGAAAGCTCGCAGTTGCCTCCGTTTCACCTGCCTGGCGATCTGTCCGTTGACATGGGCAAGGGCGCGGCCGACACCGGCGTCGTCCACCTCTTTGATCCGCACCGTGCTGCCCGCCTTCAGCGCGCTCACCGTGGCGATGCCAGCACCCATCAGCCCACCACCCAGAACGGAGACCTTGTCGACCAGCTTGGGGTCGGTGTTGGTGGAGATACCCGTGGTGTATTTCATCATCTGCGAGGCGAAGAACAGACCGCGCAGCGCCGCCGACTCAGGGGACACGACTAGTTGACCGAAGAACGTGGCCTCGGCGTCATAGCCCGCCTCCCGGCCCTGTTCGATCCCGATCTTCACCGCCTGCAACGCCCGCTCCGGTGCCGGGTAGTTGCCCTTGGTCTCGGCGAGCATCTGTTCTTCGGCTTTCTTGAACAGCACCCTTCTGCCCACAGGGTTCTGTTCCAGCGCCACCGCCTGCAAGTGAGACGGGGACAGTCGGTCGAGCACCGACGGTGCCGGCCGCGCCCCGAGATTCCCGACCGATTCCCTGGCTCTTTTCTTGGCCACGTCGAGCAGCGCCCCTGGTGGTACTACCTCGTCGACGAGTCCGATCTTGCGGGCCTTGTGTGGCCTGACCGGGCGGCCGGTAAGGATCATCTCGAGGGCGGCGGCGATCCCGATCAGCTTGGGAAGCCGCTGGGTGCCGCCTCCGCCCGGGATAACCCCAAGCTGCACCTCGGGCTGGCCCAGCTGGGTTCTGGCGCCGTCTGTGATGATCCGCATCGACCCGGTGAGTGCCACCTCGAGGCCACCGCCCAAGGCAGGTCCGTCGATGGCCATCACCACCGGCTTCCCGCTCTCGGTGTGCAACGCCTCCAAAGTGGTCAGCAGAGCCTGGAGCTCTCTGATGGCGGCGGTTGCCTCTTCCACGTTGCTGAGGGTCTCAAAGTACCGGATGTCGGCGCCGGCGAGGAATCCGCTCCTCTTGGCGGAGCCAAATACCAACGCTTCGATCTCATCGTCTGTGGCAACCCGGTCGACGACGGCGACGAAGTCGTCGAAGACTGCGGGCGCAAGGGTGTTCATCGGCTCCCCCGCTCGGTCGAAGAGGGCGATGGCGATCCCATCTTCGACTTCGAAGGAGAAGTGCTTCAGGTCCATGTATCAGCGCTCCAGCACAACGGCGGCACCGATCCCGCCGGCGGCGCACTGGGTGACCAGCGCCGTCCCGGTGTCGCGCCGCACCAGCTCGTTGGCCATGGTGAGGATCTGGCGAGCCCCGGTAGCGGCGAACGGGTGGCCGAGGCTGATCGACCCGCCGTACAGGTTGAACTTCTCATCGGGGATCACGCCGATCGCCTGGTCGCGATCGAGATGTTCGATTGCCCATTCGGCGGAGGCGAACGCTTGCGTGTTGGACAGCACCTGAGCAGCAAACGCCTCGTGCATATCGATCACGTCGATGTCGCCGAGAGTCAGCCCGGCCTTGTCGAGGGCGATGGGTGTCGCGAACGAAGGGCCCATCAGCAGCTGCCAGTTGGGGTCGAGGGCGGCGAAGGCCCAGGAGCGAAGGAACGCCTTTGGAACATAGCCGAGCTTGTTGGCCACCTTCTCGTCCATGAGCAGCAGCGCGGAGGCGCCATCGGTGAGCGGCGATGAGTTTCCCGCGGTTACCGATCCATATTTGCGATCGAACACCGGCTTCAGCTGGGCGAGCTTCTCCAGGCTGGTATCGGCTCGGGGAATGGTGTCCCTGTCGATGGTCACCAGGTAGTCGGGGCCAACGTGGAAGGCCATGACCTCGTCGTCGTAGATCCCCTTCTCCCAGGCTTCGACGGCCTTTCGGTGGGAGCGCAGGGCGAACTCGTCCTGGGCCTCACGGGTTATGCCGTTCTGTTTCGCCATATCCTCGGCAGAGTCCCCCATGGTCACACCCGTGGACCGCTCGGCAATCGCCGGTGGTCGCGGAGCCAGATCCTTGGGACGCAAGGCGGAGAACGCCTTCACCTTCCCGCCGACGTCCTTGGCGGCGTTGGCGTCCATGAGCACGTCGACGAAGCGATCCGAGTACGTGATCGGCGGCTTTGACAACGAGTCTGCCCCACCGGTGATGACGATGTCGGCATCACCAAGCAAGATCGACCGTGCCCCGTCGACGAACGATTGTGTGCCCGTTGCGCACGCCCTGGTCACCGAGTAGGCGTCGACACTTTGCGGGATGTCACAGGCAAGAACGATCTCGCGGGCGATATTCGGCGCTGCCACGTCGTGGACGACCGTCCCGTAGACCACTTGGTCTATCTGGTCGCCGTCGAGCCCGGAGCGTTGCAGCAGCTCGGTGACGACCGCAGAGCCGAGCTCGAGGGTAGAGACGTCCTTGAACTCCTTGCCCGACTTGACGAATGGGGTGCGAAGACCATCGACGATGGCGACACGGCGGCCGTACACAACACCCGGCTGGCTTTGGGCCACAGGAACTCCTTGGTTGCAGGCTCACATTGTCGCGCAAGTTTTGCGGTTCTATTTCGGCCCTTTGGTCCTCGACTCGAGTTGTTCCAGGCCATCGAGGGGTCGCTCGACTGGCAAGTGGCCGGGGTTTCAGGCGGGGCAGCGAGCTACCAGCCGCCAATGGCCGACTGGCAACTGGCAACTATTTAGAACTCCATCGCCTCTTCGCGGAGTCCGAACGCGGGGTGGCGGAGCTTGGACAGCGCCAGCTTCTCGATCGAGCGGACCCGGGTCGGGCCGAGACCGAGGTTGCTGCCGATCTCCTCGTGGGTGCGTGGCAGGCCGTCCTCGAAACCCACCCGCATCGAGAGGATGTATGCCTCCCGCTGCGGCAGCCGGTTGATTGCCTCGCGCAGCGCCTCGATGACACTGGCCCGCTCGGTCTCGCGAACCGGATCCTCGTCGTCTTCGTGGGCGACGAAGTCACCGAGGACCGCACCATCCTCTCCAACCGGCGACTCGAGGGACACAGACTCCGAGACCTGCTGTGCTTCGTGCACGGCTTCGAGGGTCAGGCCGGATTCCTGCGCCAACTCCTCCTCGGTCGGATCGCGGCCCAGCTCGGAGAGCAGGCGGTTTCGGGCACCGTTGAGCGTCACCAGCGTGTCGTGGAGTGAGTTTGGCAACCGCACGGTCCGCGACTTCTCGGCGACGGCGCGCTGCATCGCCTGGCGAATCCACCAGGTGGCGTACGTCGAGAACTTGAAGCCCTTGCGCCAATCGAATTTCTCGACGGCGCGGATCAGCCCGAGGTTGCCCTCTTGGATGAGATCGATGAACTCAATTCCAAACTGGGAGCGGTACCGCTTTGCTTGGGACACCACGAGGCGCAGGTTCGCCTGGGCGAACCGATGCCGGGCATCGCGGCCCTTGCGAGCCAGACGCTCCAGGCGCACCTTCTCGGCACCACGTACCGACACCGCGGCGAGCTGCTCTTCTGCTTCACGCCCCGATTCGATTGCCTGAGCCAAGTCGACCTCTTCGTCGGCGGTGAGCAGGTCATGGCGCGAGATCTCTGTCAAATACCGCGTCAGGCTGTCACCAACTTCCAAGGGCTGGCCGGCCATTCTTATCTTTTCTGCCGTCTTCATGTTTGTGAAATCCTTCACTTGTCTAGCCGCGTAATAACGCTGCAGCCAGTAGGAGGTTCCCCCCATCTGGCTCCAGCGACGTCGGGTAGACGTTGCCGAGCCTCCCGAGGGTTCCCGATGCCACGATCGAACGTCGATCGGCCGGCGGAAACGACCCGCAGCCTCCTCCGTGGTGCGGGACGCGACCATCGTCGCGCACTTCCGCGAGTTATACAACTACCAACACCCAGAACTTGGTAAGTATGCCGGCTCCGTAGAGAACTGTGCCGGTTCCATAGATGGGTGTCGGGGCACGGATTGTGGTGATTCGCATGGGGATGCACAACCACTGGGGTCTCTCCGTTGGGACCCGCACCCATACGCCGGATCTTCGATTGGGCCATGGGTCAGCCGGGTTTGACCACCCTCCCTGCCCGGATGACCACCTGCGGATCGCGCAACGTCACTAGATGGTCTTGTGGATCATCGGCGAAGAACACTACGTTGGCAGGCGACCCCGGTGCGAAGCGACGGTCGGCCCCGAGATAGTCATAGGCGGCCGTTGACACCGCGGTTACGGCGGCGGCTGCGGATAGCCCGTACTCGTGGAGCTTGACCGCCTCTTCGGCAACGTCGCCGTGCGGTACCGCCAGATCAGTCCCGGCCAGGATGGTCACACCCAGCCGCTCTGCTTCCGGGAGGAGCTCCCTGAGATTGGCCAAACCATCCAGCATCAGCCGACCTCCCGAGCTGTCGGCTCCGAGAAACTCGAGGAGGAACTCGGTGTTGAGCACGGTCGGCACCCAGACGCCGCCGCGGTCGGCCAGCACCGCCAGATCCGGGCCGGAAAGGAACGTTCCGTGTTCGATCGAGTCGACCCCCGAGTCCACCGCGGAACGCACACCGGCGGGTGCCATCGTGTGTATGGCGACCTTCTGTCCGGCGGAGTGAGCGACCTCGACCGCCTTGGCCAGGGCCGCCTCCGAGTAGTTCGCACGTGGTCCGATGCCCTTGCGCGGCCAATCGCCGATGATCTTCACCCATGCGGCGCGCTGGTCGACGGCACGCACCGCATCAACCAGCCCGTCCTCGTCTACCTCGTAGCCGTATTCGGCGTAGTAGCCGTCGGCGGGGGCGATGACCCGGCCGGCCATGAAGGCTTCTGGTCGCTCGGTCGGGGGAGCTGACAGGATCTCCAGGGTGGCGTTGCTTCCCGATCCCTTGTCGGCGACCAGGAGTACACCCCCCTCGACCTGTAGCCATGCGTTGCGCCGCGCATTACGCCGGAGATCCTCATCGGTGAGGTCGAGCATCTCAGCCATGGAGCTCATGCCGAGGTGCGCGTGGCTGTCGGCGAGCCCCGGGACCGCATACAGGCGGCCGGTGTCGAGCGCGTCATCGATCGGGCCGTCGTCCGTGTCGCCGAACCGATCGTTGTCGATGACGAGGGGAAACGGCTCCCCGCCTGGCTGCCGGATCGTGATGAGCGTGCGCATTGAGGTAGTAGCCAAGTAGAGCAGTAGCCAAGTAGCCAAGTACTGATCTACTTGCCTGCCGGTCTCAGGCTCAGGGTTAGTCTTCTCATATGACGTCAGACTGGCCATTCGAGCCGCCGATCTCGCCGATGGAGGCTCGCGTTCGCACCGCCTGGCCGGAGGATGGATGGGCATACGAGCCGAAGTGGGACGGCTTCCGCGCCGTGGCATGGAGCGACGAAATCCGGCTCGACTCCCGCAACCAGAAGCCGCTGCTGCGCTACTTCCCCGAGCTTCGAGCGGCGCTCGACCAACTTCCAACGGGTACCGTCGTCGACGGTGAGGTGGTGGTCGTCACCGACGACGGGCTCGACTTCGACGGGTTACAGAACCGGATCCACCCCGCCGAATCGCGAGTGAACATGCTGGCGGAGACCACCCCGGCCCAGCTGATCTCCTTCGATCTGCTGGCGCATGAGGGTACCGACCTGAGGAATGCGCCCTTCACCGAACGCAGGGAGCGGCTGGCGACGGTGCTGGGTGAGCTCGGCGACTCATGGAACCTGACCCCGTCAACGACCGACATCGATGAGGGCAAACGTTGGTTCGATGATTTCGAGGCTGCGGGGTGCGACGGGATCGTCGCCAAGCGCCTCGAGGGCGCATACATCGAGTCGAAGCGAGAGATGGTGAAGATCAAGCACCGACGGGACGTGGACTGTGTCGTCGGCGGATACCGCATCCACAAGGACGGTGGCAAAATCGGGTCGATCCTGCTCGGTCTGTACAACGACGCCGGGGAGCTGCACTTCATCGGCCATTGCTCCGGCTTCTCCAACGCCGACCGCGTGGAGATACTCGAGCTGCTCGAGCAGATCAAGAGCGACGAGTCCTTCGGCGACGATGTGCGACGACCAGGAGCGGAGAGCCGCTGGTCGGCTGGCAAGGATCTGTCGTGGATCCCGGTGACGCCTGGTGTGGTCGCCGAGGTGTCATACGATCAGCTCACCGGTTCCCGGTTCCGGCATGCCACCCGCTTCGAACGGTGGCGGCCCGACAAGGACGCCGACGAGTGCACGATGGACCAGCTGGAGCGCGCAGAGGGCCCTGGGTTCTCCGAAGTAGTGGAGTAGGTAGCCTCCGGTCTCCGGTCTGCGACGACTTCTTCTACTGAGTCCTCGCCCGGTCGCCCACCCTGAGCGGTCGGAACCGGCGACTCAGGCCGATCACCGCTAGTAGCGCCATCAGGACACCGAGGATCGTCGACGGCAGGGCGCCGCCGGTGAAGGTTTCGGCAGTCGTCTGGAAACGCACCATGACGCTGACCGGCGCGGGGTGCTGAGCGCGCTGATCGCTTGGTACCTCGTGACGGGCAATGTCCTCGAGGGCGACGAGGCCTTCCTTGGATCGGAAGCTCTCATCGGACCCCGGTGGTGGCAGACCGGTCGAAGGGTCGACCGGTGGTGTAGTGGTGGTGGTAGTCGTCGGCGGAAGCGTTGTCGTTGTGGACGTGGAGTCCGGCGGTTCCGTGGTCGTCGTGGTGGTCGTCGGCGGGAGCGTTGTGGTCGTGGTCGTCGGCGGGAGCGTCGTGGTTGTGGTCGTGGTCGTGGTCGTCGGCGGGGGGGTTGTGGTTGTGGTTGTCGTAGTAGTCGTGGTGGTCGTCGTCGCCGGCGGTGGTCCCTCGACGAACTTGCCCTTCACCAGAACATCATCGATCAGCAGGAGGTTGGCCGGTGCCCCGTCGAGTGAGACGAAGCGGATCACGGTCTGGGGAGCTGCGAACTCGGTGATGTCGATCCAGCCACCGGACGCTGGCGCCACCCTCACCATTTCCAAATCGTCATCTAGCCGGAACGTCTCCAGGGTCGTGAACGACTCGCCGGCGTCTGCCGAGACCTGGAATGCGATCTCTTTCTCCGCCGATCCCCCCATCAGATCAAGAGCGTAGAGAAACGTGACCTTCGCCTCGAGGGCTCCATCGAGGTTGATCGATCGTTCGATACCCACGTTTCCCACCGCAAGACCGCCTCCACCAACCTGGAGGCAGTAGGCGCCGTAGCAATACGTGTGGCCGGTGACCGACGCATATCCCTTAACAGGGCCGTTCGCCTCACCTACCTCGATCCAGTCGGTAGAGAACTTGCCGTCCTCGTTGTTGCCGTCGTATTCGCGCTCGTCGAACTTGTCCTTGTACGAGACCCACTCGGCCACCGCCGCCGACACAGATCCGGATGGGGCGACGAGAAAGCCGCCGAAGGCCAACACAAGGACCGTCGCCGTGGCGACGAGCCGCCTCATGGTTCGAAGACCGCCAACTCAGCGATGGGAGTAGGACTGACCGTGACGCGCTCGGACAGCGGGATCCCGACCATGGCGTCCGCCGGATCGGGTCGGCTGTCCCACAGGTCGGTCGTGTCCAGCAACGGCAGCGTGAGGACGAAGTTGGTCCATCCACCAGCCCGCACGTAACTGACGTCGCCGTCCATGGTCCGCGCCAGCGAGCGAGCGATTGACAGGCCGAGTCCGATGCTGCCGTTGAGCAGCGACTCCTGACCGTCATTGACGAATCGTTCGAAGAGCCGGTCGGCGATGCTGGAGTCGACACCAGAGCCATTGTCAGACACGGTGACCACGGCGTTGCGCTGGTTGGTTTCGAGATAAACCTCGACGGCGGGCCCGCCGTGCTGGATAGCGTTGGAGACCAGGTTGCGGATGATCTGCCGGGTTCGCACAGGATCTGCCCACACCAGGGCGTTCCCCTCCAACCTGATATCGGCGCCGGTGCGCTGTATCGGTGCGATGGCGGCGGACGCCTCCTCGTACAGCGCCACGGCCTGGTACTCGAAGGCGAGCACGTCAGACTCGAGTCGAGCTGCGGTGAGGATGTCGTCCACCATGCGTGACAGGTCCGCCGAATCCTTGTTGATGAGCCCGATGAGCTCGAGGGTCTCGACCGGATCGCTGATCCCGGTCTCGAGCAGATACTCGCTGAAGCCATAGATACTGGTGAGCGGGGTTCGCAGCTCGTGGGACAGCCCTGCGATGAAGTCATCCTTGGAAACGCTCAGCTCGCGCTCGGCGGTGAGCTTGGTTTGCATCCTGACGTGCTCTTCGCGGTACTGGCGGCGAACGATGAAGAAGTAGATGAGGATGGTGGCGGCCGGGATCAATAGCGTGGTCAGCAGCTGCGTCACCAGACCGACGAGGCCGGCGACTCGCTCGGTCTCGTTGACTCGGGACGCCATCACATCCTGCCGCGCGACCAGCCCGTCCGCCACCGACACGTACTGCGGCTCGAGGACGTTCTGGAGCTCGATGTCCGCCTGGCGGATCTGGCCCAGGGCAACGGCTTCGACAACGGAACGTCCGGCTGCGATGTAGGCCAACAGCTCGGTGGCCAACTCCTCGGTCTCTGGATCCTTGGCGAGGACCTCGGCCCACACCTCGGTCTCGCCCAGGTTCGCCTCGGCTGCAGCAACGGCTTCGTCTCGGGCGCTCCTGGTGGCGGTTTCGTGGATGGTGTAGTCGATGCCGAACACAACGGCTTGGGCGATCGCTGCACGCGATAGGGCGGTCGAGCCCACGGCTGCGTTTGTCTCGTGCAGCGCGGTCGCGTTGGCGGCGACCCGTGAGGCGTTCGATGCCGCCGAGAAGACGAAGGCGAGCGCGAGCAGGATGGCGATCACCGCAAACCCAGCGAGGACCGCGACGACGCCGTTCCGTGTGCGCGACGCTGTCTGGCCGCCTGTCACGACTTCCATGAGTTTTGTATCGGACGGCCCTGCGTGAATCCAAAGCGTTTGCTCCGTTGGAAAAGCGCAAAGGGACTAGTCCTTTGTCGCGGCTGAACAGAGCGCCCGGCATTGCTAGTAATCGTCGTCGGGACGCCGCTGGCGTGACGGTTGCACCCGCGGCGGTTCGCCCGGCTGTTTCGGATAGTGGGGAGGCCAGGGTGCGTCGCCAAGGCCGCGTTCCTCATCGGCAAGGACCATCTCCAGTAGTGGCTCGATTCGCCCGGCCGCGTCATCGATTCCTTGCGTCAGATCACCAACGTCTGCCCACCGGTCGGGGAAGGTGGCAAGGTCGAACGCCGACGGGTCGATAACGGAGAGCTCGTCCCAGGCAAACGGTGTCGACACCCAGCCGGTGTGACGCACGCTATAAGCCGAGGCCACCGTCTTGTCCCGCGCGTTCTGGTTGTAGTCGAGGAACACGCCCGAGCGCTCCTCTTTCCACCATGCCGTCGTCGCCAGCTCAATGCGGCGTTCGACCTCCCGAGCCAGCGCCAGCCCGGCCCTTCGGACCGCCACGTAATCCCATTCTGGAGCGATGCGCGCATAAACGTGGATGCCACGATTGCCTGACGTCTTTGGCCAGCCGATCAGCCCCACCTCATCGAGCACCTCCTTGACCGTGCCGGCAACGGCGCGCACGTCGGCAAACCCGAACCCGTCGGTCGGGTCGAGGTCGATGCGCAGCTCGTCTGGATGGTCGAGATCGGAACCCCTGGCGTTCCACGGGTGAAGGTCGAGGCAGTTCATCTGCGCCATCCACACCACATCGGCCACTTCGAGTGGGAGGAACATCACTCCCGGCCGGGCCGATGGGAACTGAACCGCCACCGTCGACCGGGCGTTTTTTGGAGCTCGCTTCACGTAGAAGGGCTCGCCGTCGACCCCTTTTGTCCACCGCTTCAGCATCGTGGGCCGGTTGGAAACCCCACGGAGCGCGCCCTCCCCACACAATATGAAGTGGTCGACGACGTCGAGTTTGGTCCAGCCCTGTCCCGGGAACACGACCCGGTCGGCGCTGGTGATCCGGACCTCACGGCCGGCTGCGTCGACGGTCACGTCAGCCATTGCGTAGAGGCTAGGTCGGGCAGAGCGGCCGGTAACCGAGACAACCGCGCACCGGCCCTGTGGCGACGATGATGGTGTTGGCGATGATCGCAGGGATCTTTCTGATCATGGTCCCGTTCCAGATCAAGGCGGCTTGACCGACTGCTTCTCGGACCAGGCGCCGTAGGCCTGGGCGCCGTGGTAGGCGGTGGCGCCGTGCAGGAAGATGCTCAGTGTCACCGTCACCACCATGACGCCGAAGAGAGCGTCGCCGAGGTCGATCCCGACGTCTTCGACGACGACCGCAGCGAAGATGATCGACGCCAACCCCCTGGGCCCGAACCATCCCATGAAGGCGACCGTCGGTGCGCGAAGGCCGGTGCCGGTCATCGAGATCACCACCGAGACCATGCGCACCACCGTGAGGCTGAGGACGGCATAGACGATCGTTGCCGGGGTAAAGGCGTCAAGGTTGTTGGCGAGGATGACGCCACCGAACAGCGTGAAACTCAGCATGGTGAGGCCGGTGCCGAGATCGTCGGCAAAGCCGGCGACCGACTCGTCCATCGTCTGTATCAGACGACCGAAGACGAGTCCGGCGACGAAGGTGGCGATGAAGCCGCTCCCGCCGAGCTCGTCTGCGACCAAGAGGGAGAGCAGGGGCACGACCACCACCATGATCTGCTGCCACTGTTCCTGCATCAGCCCTCGAGCCGCAGCCGTTCTCATGGCGAATCCGGCAGCGAGACCGAACAGGCTGCCCACGACGACCGCCACGCCGACGCCCTCGATGAACAGCGACCAGAGTTGTGTTCCTTCCTCGGCAGCAAACAGGGCAAGGAAGAACAACAGCACAGGGAGGGCGATGCCGTCGTTGAGCCCGGACTCCACCCCAAGCGCCTCGCGGATGCGTTTCGGGACCCTGGGATTCTGGACGACGGCAAGGCCGAGGGCGGCGTCCGTCGGAGCCAGGACGGTGGCAATGATCGCCCCACCGATCAAGGCAACATCGGGGAGGACAAACGCTGCCGCGATCGCACCGGCGGCGATCGTCAACGGCATGCCGATCCCGAGGAGGCGGGTCGCGAGTTCGAAGTCCTCGGTCCATGACACCAACCGCAGCTTCATTGCCTCGGTGAACAGCACCAGTCCCAGGGTGACCTCGAAGATGGTGGAGACGCCGTTGCCCTCGAGGAGGGGGTCCCATGCACCAACGGTGGCGCCGAGGAATCCAGCCGCGACGAAATACATGGGACCGGTGATCGGGCTCCGTCCCAGACGGCGGGAGAGCAGCGCGTAGACAACCGTGACCACGCCGACATATGCGATCAAATACCCCACGCCCAAACCTCCCGAGCCAAATGTCCGATCACGGATCCCGCAGCAGGCTACCCGGCGCCTCGATCCGATCGAACGAGACGATATTGGCTGCAGAGATCCAGTCTGTGATCGGCGAGTGGCTCGCGGCTTAGGGGTTGCTACGAGGGTTCTGTACCGAGATCACCCCGCTACCAAGCTCGGTACCCAAGCTGGCCCAACCTTGCGAACAGAGCTTGAGCAGGTCGCCGATTGAACTCGACGATCTCCAAGCCTTCGGTCGACCCCGGTGTTCGAGAGGGCTAGCCAAGCGCCAGGTAGGCGCGGTCTTGATCGAAGCTGAAGGCGTTGTCGACAATGAGGACAAGGCTGTCGGCGTCTTCACTTCGTATCTGCCAGCAGAGGATCCCCACTTGAGTACCACCAGGGAAGACCTCACTAAAGGTGTCCAGTTCGTCGGGAATCACTCCACAGGTGTCCTCGAAGTCGCTGTAGGCGACTGCCGAGTCACCAACACTGGTGATGGTCAGCCCCGACAGAATGAAATCGGATTCGGTTCCCTGGTAGGTCGCTGAGATCTCAACGATGTAGAACTGTCGACCCTCAGCGGGTGGATCGTTGAACTCGTTCTCGGTGAGGACCAGGTCAGTGGCGTCCGGCACGGCGGGGCGAGTCCGGAACATCACGCAATATTATCGACCGGGACACAGCGCGAGTAAGGCCGAATGTCACAGCGTCTCCGTTATCAGGAGCCAGGGAATCCGATGACGTCAGCGTCTGGGTTTTGGTCGCTGAGGAAGTCGGGGTGGAGTCCCTCGAGGTCGATGCGGCCGTCGGAGTGGAGGGTTCCTTGCATGATCCCGGCTCCGGCGTTGACGGCCTGTTGTAGTTCTTTGACGTTGGTGACGGTGGCCATGATGGAGGCGGCGAGCTGGTCGGTGGTGGCGGTTCCCTTGTAGACGTCCATGGTGATGGTGATCGATTCGTGGCCGGCCATGGCTTGTACCTGGTGGGCGGGGATGCCGCGGTCGATCATGATGTCGACGAAGCTGGCACGCAGCGAGTGGGGGGTGCACTTAGGCAAGCCGAGGCCGGTGAGGGTCCGGTTCCAGATCTTGCGAAGTTGGATTGCAGGATCGGACCGCCGTTGGGCAGCCGGTCACGGCGGCATGGCCAACCGGTGCGGTTCACGGATTCTCGATGACCTCACACCGCAGCGGCGGCCGGCCGCTTCGACGTATCACAGACCCCTCCTTTTGTCGGATGACTATCGCGCAATCAAGGGCAGGTTTCCTGTTTCTGGTGAGAAAGATCGGAAAGTCTCAAAGTCAGCGCGTGTCTCACCTAGGGGCTGATCCTCATCAGGCTCACTGAGGACGGCATCTGTCGCACACGCTCGGTGGATTGGTGGGGGATTGGATCCACTCGATCCTTCTATGCCGACCGGACGGAGGATTGGAGGCAGCCACTGGTGCGAATGGCGAGGCCACCAGGACTGGGAGGGAGACTCTGACGGCAGGCCCCTGAAAGATCTCGGTGCTATGTCGTTGCCCCCCCGAGTATCAACACCACCCCGGGGGGGTGACGTGGCCCCCCGTGGGACCAAGAACCTCCCAGAACGCGTCCGAGGATCCGTACCAGACATGGGCTCCAGACAGGACGTTTGATCCCGGGTCAAGCGCGCTGCGCGGCACGCATACACAGGCCGCGGTAGGGCCGCAGTGGTATCTGCCACCCATGGGAGATTTCAGTGTGCGCCAGGGGTGTGCTGGTGTAGTCGAGTGGGGATTGGCGCGCC
>CAXMPL010000099.1:0-4011 GCA_964195125.1 uncultured Kiloniellales bacterium
GAAGACGCCGGCGAGGAGACGCTGATCCTTGCCGATGGCACCGAGCTCGGGCGCCTGCTGAGCGGACATTCGTTCTGGTTCGCCTGGTACGCCAACTTCCCGGACACCAGGTGGTGGCCCGCCTGAGCTCGTCGTCGGTTCGTGTCACACCGCACTAGTTAGCTTGTGGAGGCGGCGGATCCCTTTTCCACACGCGGAATCTCGCTATTCCCACATGCGCGCATGACGCCGGATTCGCACGGCGCTCTCGATCGGCGTCAGCGCTCGGGCGCAATGGTCGGCAATCAGCGTGGATCGATCCTCGTCATCATGGCGGCGCTCATCGTGGCGCTCCTGGGTGTGGTTGGGTTCGCCGTCGACCTGGGGTGGGCGTACTGGAACAGACAGGAGATCCAACATGGCGCCGACGCCGCTGCTCTGGCCGGCGTCATCTACGAACCCGCCCAGCGCACCAAAGCACACACCGAGGCGCTCGCCGCCGCATTGACGAATGGGTTCGACGATGGCTTACCCGGGACCACCGTCACCGTGTCGACTTCGAAGATGATCCCACCGCGGTAGAGAACGACAGCCAGTTGCGAGCCACCGTCAGCCACGAAGTCGACACCTTCTTCATCAAGATCTTCGGGATCGACAACCTCACCATCGCCCGTACCGCGGTGGCCGAGTACATTGCGCCGCTGCCGATGGGGAGCCCGGACTCGTACTTCGGCAACGACCCCGCGCTTGGTCTCTGGCCCAACTTTTGGGGGAACATCCACGGCTACTACACGGCTAAGGCCTACGGGGATCGCTACTCGTCTCAGTGCATCGGTTGGAACCTGCAGCAGGGATGCCCCATGAACGCCGAGCGCCGCCAGTCGCTCAACCCGGGGAGCCAGAATGCCGAGGGCGGGTACGTCTACGGAGTCGAAGTCGACGACGCGTCGATCGGTTCGATCCTCACCGTTGAGCTGTTCGACCCGCACTACTCCATCCAAGGCGGAGGCGACGAACTGACGGGTGACCAAACCGTCAATGGGCAAACCAAGGAGCAGACCCTCACATTCATGCTCTACGACCCGGACTCGACGCCGCTCAGCACCAACGACGGCGGGAACGTCCTCCAATGCTCGGAGTCGTATGACGCACGCGACCCGTACGCCGACTTTGACGGAAACGGGTACATTTCGAACGGCGACGACCAGGACGGCGACGGCGACATCGACTTTGACGATGTCGAGATCGGATACCCGGGCGGGCTAGCCGCCCTGTGGGAGCCGTTCTGCACGGTCGCGATCGTTGAGGCCGGCATCTACCCGCTCCGGATCATGGTCACCGACCCCGGCACTGACGACGACATGGCCCTCAATCGTTGGTCGATTCGCGCGTTCACCTCGGGCGGTCCCGCGCCCAGGGTCTATGGCCTCGGCACCATGTCGATCTACGCCAACGTCGACGGCACGACCGGCCCTGCGACGTTTCACCTCGCCGAGGTGCACGAGATCCACGCCGGGAAGAACCTCATCGTCGAGTTGTTCGACCCGGGCGACTCCGGTGGGTCGGTGGAGATCCACGATCCCTCCGGCGGCACTCCCCCCCCATGCGAGTGGGAGGCCGTGGAAGACGAGACCGGCGCGACCTCATCGGGCAGCGAATCAAGCTGCATCATTGCCACCGGCGGCGCGTTCGACAACGCCCTACTCACCATCAAGCTGTCCCTCCCCACCGACTATGCCTGCGCCGCCGACTGTTGGTGGAAGGTCGTCTACAACTACCCCGGCATTACCAGGGACACAACCACCTGGTCTGCTCGAATCGAGGGGAGACCGGTCCATCTCACCGAGTGACCTCGAGCGCGTCCGTTTCCGCTCAAGCTGAGGCCGGGACCGCCGAGCGATGCAGGCCTTGCACCGCGGGGGCTCTAGCGGCACGCCCGGAGGACCTCGAATCCCCAACCTTCCGAGCTAGTCGCGGACGGGTGGGGCATCTGCCTCCTCTACCGGCGGTCGGTAGCCCATGCGGCGTCCGTCACGCAGGGCCCGCATCAGACTGGGAAGTCCCCTCCCGAACCCGGGCAGCACCCGGGATCGTCACCGCTGGGTGCTGCGAACGAACACGACGAACGCGCCGCCGCCCAATCCCGCGAAGTCCTCCGGTGTGTTGAAGCGTTCGGTGCGTTCGAACCCGGCGTGCTCCCACACTCGCTGCGCTCGTTTGTTCCATTCGGAGATCGTGACCCGCATCTGATCGGGCTGGAACGTCGCCGCTGCGAAGTCCGCAACCGCCGCGACATATCGAGATCCGTTGCCGAGGCCGGTGTGATCGGGACGGATACCGAGGCCGATATCGAGCGCCGGGACACCGTAGTCGCCGCCCGGAACCCGGGCGTCGGAGCCGAAGGTGCAGAACCCGATCAGGTCATCCGTCGCGTCGACGAGGACGTGACACTGCGTTTCCGGTCCGAGGAGGTACTCGATGTTCCCCTCGACCGACCCGTCGCCGATGTCGTAAACGTCGTAGGGCGGGTCGTTCCTCCACGTGCTGAGCTCACGAACCTCCTCCTCGGTCGCAGGGCGGATCTTCAGGTCGCCGTGTGTCATCGCTCATCCGCCTTCCTGAATGTCGCGAATGAAATCGTCGACCGCACGTTTGCCAACGGTCTCGCCATACCGTTTGTCGAGCAGCTCGCGCAGATGGGCGAACACCTGCTCGCGTTCCTCGGCCTCGGTGAGAGTGGACGCGGTCAGCACCTCTGTGCCGTCGATCCAGGGTTTCGCGTCCGAAGACCACGGAACGAGGACCAGCCAGGACCACACCGTGTTCCGCCCGCTCATGGCCGTCTTGCGAACCAACCCGACGCTCGAATACGGCAACGGTGTCCAACCCATTGTTCGGAGCAGGTCTCGCCCATCGGGCATCTCGAGCGCATCGTTGTCTGCCATGGCTCCTCGTGGTTTGGGGCTGCAGCCACAGTACCGAAGCGGGTGAGCGAATGATGCCGGAGGCAACGTGACGCAGGCCGGCACGCGGCCAAGGGGGAGCGGCCGCCCATGTTGCTGGCTCTGTGCGGCGGTGCCTTATGACACACTCAAGAAACCGCACTTTGCTTTTTACGGACGGCGCCCTCTCCGAGTCGTCCATCGTTTTGGGCTACTCGGTAGCCGTGATGCTCTCGAACATCGCTTCCCATGCAGGGAGGAACGCGTCGAGGCTCTCCTCGGTGGGAGCCCCGAAGCCGAAGAGAAACGCCTCACCGGTGTCGGGACGGATCCCCTGATAATTTATGGAGAAATCACCGTCGGGGTTGGCAACCCGAACGACTAAGGCGGTTGTACCGAAGACCTCCACCTCTCCCAGGTCCCGGACGTCAGTCCAGTCGAAGTTGTTGGTGTTGAACTCGAGCAGATCTTCCGCAGTGGGATCGTCAGCGCTGAGTCCGATGCCTTGGAGGAACGCAACCGTTCGATAATCAAGACCTACTCCCAGAGCCACACTCGGTGGGACCGGATCGGAGAACCGTGCCTGTAACTGCTCTTCGGTTTGCGCGATGACGGTGACCGATTCCCGTGTCTCGACGAACCAGCCAACGGGGTAGTCGATCGAGAAGTCAAAGCCGGGAATCGTATAGGTTTCGGTGACATCGGCGACTACCGGTGTTTTAGCGAGAACAGTTGACGTGGTGGAGGATGCAACCGTCGTAGTCGAGGAAGGCGCAGCCGTCGTAGTTGAGGTGCTGGCGACCGTCGCCGGGGCTGACGCCTCCGGAGACGCATCGTCGCCGCCGCAAGCGGCAGCGGTGAGGACAAGGGCAGCGCCAAGCAACGTGAGTTTGGAAGCAACACGCACAGCCTCGGCAACCCCAGACAAATGACCGGCCATTCGCGACTGACGCATTAGCGACAGTCCTATCTGGGATCAACGACGAAAGCGACGAATCGAGGGTGTGAGAGAGTGTGTCCGGTTTGCTAGTTCTCGGTGCCAGGCGAGCCGATTGCCGGATATGCGCTAGCTTGTTTGACAGCGTCTCCT
>CAXMPL010000100.1:0-21924 GCA_964195125.1 uncultured Kiloniellales bacterium
ATGACCTGCACGTAGAGATCAACCTGAGTGACACCGAACCCGTCCGCATGGTGGTGGCGAGATCTACCCAAGAAGCGATCGTCGTCAATGTGACGCCACCTGAAGGTTGGTCCCCACCCACCTGACCGGTGAGGCCAGGACAGAGCGAGCGCCGATGTGCCTATATGGGCGGGTATCAGCGGTACGGTGTCCCATTCTGATGCCAGAAAACGAAGCTGAGGTCGGATGAATCGAACTACCGCAGCCTGGTTTGGACTCGCTGGTGTCTTGCCCCTTCTCGGGTCGGCCCTGTTCACGTTCAGCGATCCCGTGTACTACGACGCGGCGCCCAAATATGCTGCGATGTCAGGGGATGGTTGAAGCATCCGCCCGATAGGTACCGATTATTCGCGTTCGGATTGGTTCAGGTTATAGCGCCAGAACGGATCTCTCGGTACGGGTTGGGACCCCTCGATGGTCGGGCCGTCGATCGACCAACGAGTAGGGTCGCTCGATGGCCACATTTCCCCGTGTGAGACGCCGGTGGGAATCCGTGCTGTCCTCGGGCGCATACCCGGGCGAGACCGACGTCCAGCGCGGGAGACGGCGCATCGTCGTTGGCTACTTGTTCTTCGGTGCGCTGGTCCGGCTGACCTTCGCAGCTTTGAACTTCGACGGAGGTGAGAGCCAGATCGGTGTCATGCTCCTGTCATTCGCACTCGTCAGTGTTATCGCACTGGTCGCGCTGCGACTCGAGCCTGGCTGGTTCGTGGGGATCGTCTACGTCCTTTTGGTCTTCCAGGTCGTCGAGCCCCTGGTGGAGACGGTGGCCCAGGGCGGACTGGCGCCGTCCGGAATGGTCATTCTGTATGGAATCTTGGCGGTGCTCGGCGCGCTCATCGTCCTGAGCGTCCGCCAAGCGTTCTGGTCGTTTCTGGCCTTCGTGTTCACCGTCGTTTTGGCAGTGGTGCTGCCGAACTGGATCGAACCGCTGACCGTCAACGATGCCGGCGATGTCGGCATTGCGATCAACACCATTGTGGCGACCAGCTTCGTGTTCGCCGGCATGGCGTATTTCGTGCGCCAACGTGACCGGTTCCAGCGAGAATCCGACGATCTGCTGCACAACATCCTCCCGCACGAGATCGCAACGAGGCTCAAGTCGAACAACACGATCATCGCCGACGACTACGAGTCGGCATCGGTCCTCTTCGCCGACATGGTCGACTTCACGCCGATGTCGGCCGCAATGACGCCATCCCAGCTCATCGCGTTGCTCAACGACCTATTTGCCGCCTTTGACGGATTCGTCGAAGAGTTGGGCTTGGAGAAGATCAGAACCGTCGGCGACGAATACATGGTCGCAGCAGGGGTTCCCCAGGCACGGCCTGACCATGGTCATGCCATTGCCGAGCTGGCGCTACGCATCCGCGACCACACCGCCAACCAATTCGACGGCCATAGCATCAGCATGCGTATCGGGATCAACTCCGGCCCGCTTGTCGCCGGTGTGGTCGGCACCCACAAGTTCTCCTACGACCTCTGGGGCGACGTCGTCAACACCGCCAGCCGGATGGAATCCGCAGGTATTCCAGGCTCGATCCAAGTGACCGAGGCGACCTACGAGTTGATACGCGACCGGTTCTTGTGCGAGCCCCGCGGCATCATCTCAGTGAAAGGGAAGGGGGAAATGAACACCTACCTCCTCTTGGCGAAGCGAGCAGACCCAGCCGTCACCCTTTAACTGGACCATCAGCCTCCCTCACGCCGAAAGGCCTCGATGTCAGGCTCCATGAGTCGCGATCGCACGGATCAGCGATCGCCGCCGTCACTCAGACACAAGGCACTGAGGAACCGTCATTGTGAGCACACTGATGACCGGCATTCGACGCGCCTGAGCCCGGTGGCCCTTACGAGGCGGTGGTGAGTTCCTGCACGTACTTCAGCGCCTTCTCCATGGACATGGCCTGGCCCCGGTTCGGATTTCGCGGTCTCGGATCACATCACGGCCGACGGCCAACCCTTGTCTTACTTGGTCCTTGCTACTTGGTTTTTGCTCTGGCGGTTAGCACGCTTGCCCGGTACTCGCCGAATGTTCCATCAGTGATCGCTTCTCGCGCCCCGCGAATCAAATCAAACGTGTAGGTGAGGTTGTGCAGCGTGAGCAACCGGTCGCCAAGTGGCTCCTTCGTCATGTGCAGGTGACGGAGGTAGCCGCGCGTATACCGACGGCAGGTGAGACAGGCGCATTCGGGGTCGAGCGGACGCTCGTCGCTTCGCCATTCCTCGCGCTGGATCGACACGTCACCCCGCCTGGTGAGAGCCTTGCCATGTCTGGCGAGTCGCGTTGGGATCACACAATCGAACAAGTCGACACCACGGGCGATCGCGGCAAGCAGGCCATCGGTATCGCCAAGGCCCATCACATAGCGAACACCGTCATCAGGCAGGTGCGGGATCGTGGCCTGCAGCGCCCGGTCTCGCTCGGCGGGCTCTTCGCCCACCGCCAGCCCTCCGATCCCGAAGCCCGGAAACCCGAGCCGTGCGATCTCCTTGGCCGCCTGTTCCCTGAGGTCGGTATCGATGCCGCCCTGGATGATGCCGAACAGGGCGCGATCGTGCCGCTGCCTGGCGGCGAGCGAACGCTCCGCCCACCGCAACGTACGTGCCATGGCTTCCTCGACTACCGGTCGTGGCGACGGGATGGGGACCGGGACGTCGAGCACCATCGTGATGTCGGCCCCCAGCGCCTCCTGGACTGCTACTGCCCGTTCCGGGCTGAGATCCACCGGCGACCCGTCGTAGACGCTGCGGAACGTTAGACCGTGCTCGGTGATCTCGGGGTCGAGCGACAGCACTTGAAACCCGCCACTGTCGGTGAGGATCGGACCTTCCCACGCCATGAACCCATGGAGCTCGCCGAGGTCGGCGACCACGCGCTCGCCGGGTCGCAGCATGAGGTGGTAGGTGTTCGCCAGCACGATCTGGGCACCTACCGACCGGAGATCTTCAACATCCACGGTTTTTACTGCGGCTCGGGTGCCGACCGGCATGAAGTTCGGAGTCTCCACCTTGCCGTGGGGAGTCGACATCACACCGCTGCGAGCAGACCCATCGGCCGCAGCAAGATGCCAGGTCACTGCGCTCATCTGGGCACTTCGACGAACATCGCATCACCGAACGACAGGAACCGGTACTCCGAGGCCAACGCATGGTCGTAGACGGCCCTCCACCGCTCACCGAGGATGGCAGCGATCAACACCAGCAGGGTCGTTCGCGGGGCGTGGAAGTTGGTCACCGCAGCGTCAAAGGCGCGAAAGGCATAGCCGGGTTTGATAAACAGGTCTGACTCGCCCGAACCAGGGTGGAGCTCCCCATCCTCGCTTGCTGCCGTCTCCAGGGTCCTGATAACGGTTGTGCCGATCGCGACCACACGATTGCCTCGATCCCGGGCGGCGGCGATAGTCGTCGCCGTCGCCTCGGGGATCCGATAGCGCTCTCGATGCATCCGATGCCCCTCGATCGGCCCGTCGTCCATGGGGCGGAAGGTGTCGAGTCCAACCTCGAGGTCAACGCGGGCAACCTGAACTCCCCGATCAGCGAGCGCAGCGACGACGTTTGCCGTGAAATGCAGCGCCGCGGTGGGGGCTGCCGCCGAACCCATGGTCTTGGAAAACATCGTCTGATAGCGCTCGTCGTCCTCGAGCCGGCCGTGGAAGTAGGGTGGAAGGGGAACCTCCCCGATTGTCGGCAAGAGATCGTCGGTGTCACCGTCCCCGGTGATCCCCACTACCACCACTCCCCGATCGGGGTCGGTGAGCACGATGACCGACACCGGGCCCGCCACCATGGTCTGGCCAGCCCGGATCTTTCTCGCCGGCCTGACCATGGCGTCCCAGGTCGTTTCGTCGCGGCGTTTCGTCAGCAGAACCTCGACCACGCCCCCTGTCGGCTTGGTGGCACGCAGCCGGGCGGCCCGGACGCGGGTCTCGTTGACGACGATCACGTCACCAGGATCGAGCAGGGAGGGCAGGTCGGTGAAGGTCAAGTCGTCGAGGGTGGATGCGACCAGGAGGCGCGCCGCGTCCCGCGGTTCGATGGCGTGCTGCGCAATTGCCGTTTTGGACAGGTCGTAGTCGAAGTCAGAGGCGAGCAGAGTCATCAGTCGTCAACCCTCGGCCTTCAATCTCTAGAAGACAGTTCGAACCGATTCTGGCTGATGCCTGACGACTGTGGACCGAGGACTCAGCCCAACAGCGTTCCTTGCGACGAATCGCGCTCGACCCCCAAATGGACGTACGCCCTTTCGGTCGCCACCCGCCCACGCGGGGTGCGCTGCAGATACCCTTCCTGGAGGAGGAAGGGCTCATAGGCGTCTTCCACCGTCTCCGGATCCTCCCCAACGGCGATAGCGAGCGTTGACAGGCCCACCGGTCCGCCCCCGAACTTGCTTACAACGGCCTCGAGAATTGCCCGATCGACCTTGTCCAAACCGTTCGTATCGACCTCGAACACTGCCAGCGCCTGGTCGGCAACGACCTCGTCGACGTGCCCGTCGGCGCGAACCGCGGCGTAATCACGCACCCGGCGCAGCAATCGGTTGGCGACCCGCGGCGTGCCGCGGCTGCGACCGGCGATGGTTTCCGCGCCGGCGGTGGTGATGTCGACTTCGAGGATGGCTGCGGACCGGTTCACGATGGCACCGAGGTCCTCGGCGCCGTAATAATCGATCCTCGCCACATAGCCGAACCGGTCGCGGAGCGGCGGCGCAACCCTCCCCACCCGGGTGGTCGCCCCGATGAGGGTGAACGGCGGCAGGTCGATCTTGATGGATCGCGCAGCCGGGCCCTTGCCAACGACGATGTCGAGCTGGAAGTCCTCCATCGCCGGATAAAGCACCTCCTCGACCTGGCGGGGCAACCGATGGATCTCGTCGATGAACAGCACGTCTCCCGCTTCGAGATTGGTGATCACGGCGGCGAGGTCACCGGGTCGCTCGAGTGCCGGTCCAGACGTTCCACGGAACTGGGCGCCCATCGCGCTGGCAAGGATGGCGCCGAGCGAAGTCTTGCCAAGGCCCGGCGGCCCCGAGAACAGCACGTGGTCGACGGCCTCACCTCTCCCTCTTGCGGCCTCGATCAGGATCGCCAGCCGTTCCTTGAGAGCGGCCTGGCCGATGAAGTCCTCCATACGCCGGGGCCGAAGACCGGCGTCCATCGCCTCATCCTCGGGGGTAGCGGCTGGGGTGAGCAAGCCTTCGTCTCTCAAGAGTCAGCCCCCTTTCCCAGGGTCTGGAGCGATCGGCGCAGCAGGTCCTCCACCGGCAGATCTGGTGGGAGGTCGCGAAGCGCACCCCCTATTTCGTCTGCCTGGTAGCCAAGCCCCTCGAGGGCGGCTCTGACCTGCGCTCGCGCTCCGGACGGATCGATCTCAGCATCCGGAAGCTCCAGCTTCGGTCGCAGCTCCAGCAGCAGCTTTTGCGCCGACCGCTTCCCGATGCCGGGTACGGCGGTGAGGGCAGCTGCGTCGTCCGAGGCGACCACGCCCCTCAGCTCGTTGGCATCCATCGTGGACAGGATGGCGATGGCGACCTTCGGCCCGATGCCGGAGATGCCGAGGAGCAACCGGAATAGGTCTCGATCGTCCGTGGAGGCGAAACCAAAGAGGGCCAGTTGGTCTTCCCTGACATGGAGATGCGTGTGCACGACGGCATCCTCGCCGACCCCTGGCAGGTCGACCAGAGTCCTGACCGGCACCGCGACGTCGTAGCCGACCCCCCCAACGTCGATAACCACCGACTCACCGTCGAGCCGAACCAGCGTTCCTCGGAGGCGGCCGATCACAATGCCTCGCCCGCTGCGGCCCCGTGCTGGACGTGACAGAGCGCAACCGCCAGGGCGTCGGCGGCATCCGCAGGGTCAGGAGGGGTGCGCAACCCGAGGCGCATCGCGATCACGCGCTGCATCTGTGTCTTGTCCGCGGTGCCCGAGCCGGTCAGCGCCATCTTGACGGCAGATGGTGAGTACTCCCCCACTTCGATGCCCGCTTCGGCGAGCACGAGCAGGGCCACCCCGGAGGCTCGGGCCACAGCCATGGCGGTCTGCCGATTCTTGTTGACGAACACCTGCTCGATCGCGGCAGCCGCCGGCTCGTGCTCGGCGACTACCTCGCGCAAGTCACGCGCAAGCTCGGCGAGCCGTCGAGTCACCGGCTGCGAAGGCTCGGTGCGGATTACGCCTGCGGCCACGGCGCGATCCGAAGACCCCGACGATGCGATGATCCCATACCCGGTGGTGGTCAGGCCGGGGTCGATTCCTAGCACGAACATATGTTCTAGAGGGTAGCGCGCGGTTGTGACGAGCCAAGGATTGAGAGTTAAGAGTCGCGAGTCGCGAGTCGCGAGTCGCGAGTTATGAGTCATGAGTCGAAGAAGCGGCGAGGGTCTGGTGTCTCAAGACTCAAGACTCAAGACTCAAGACTCACCAGCACATCGTCCGGGATGTCGAAGTTGGCGTAAACCGCCTGTACGTCGTCGAGGTCCTCGAGAGCGTCAACGAGGCGAAGCACCTTGGGTGCGGTTTCCTCGTTCACCGCCACTGTGGTGCTAGGCATATGGGTCACCTCAGCGTGGTCGATCTGCACGCCGGCATCCTCGAGAGCGGAGCGCAGCGCACCGAGCTCGGACGGCGGGCTGATGATCTCCCATTGATCGCCGGATGGCATGACATCTTCGGCACCACCGTCGATTGCGGAGAGCATCACGGTTTCCTCTTCGCCTGAGACAAGCAGGTAGCCCTTCTGCTCGAACAGGTAACCCACCGAACCCGGCTCGCCAAGGCTCCCGTTGTGCCTGGTGAACGCGGAGCGCACGTCCGCCGCCGCCCGGTTCCGGTTGTCGGTGAGCACCTGGACGTAGAGAGCGACGCCGCCCGGAGCGTACCCCTCGTACCAGGCCTCCTCGTATGAGACTCCGTCAGCCTCGCCCGTGCCACGCGCGATAGCACGTTCGATGTTGTCCTTTGGCACCGAGGTGTCCTTCGCCTTCTGGATGGCCGTAGCCAATGCCGGGCTGGCGGCCGGGTCACCGCCCCCGGCGCGGGCGGCGGCTTCTATGGCCTTGATCAGCTTGGCGAAGACCTTCCCCCGCTTGGCGTCCTGTCGGCCCTTGCGGTGCTTGATGTTTGCCCATTTGGAGTGGCCCGACATCAGTCCTCCCCGAGGAACAGCTCGTGCAGGCGGCCGTCTCCGGTCAACTCTGGGTGGAATGAGGTGGCGACGATGTTGTCCTGTCTAACGACGACCGGCCGATCGCGTCCGGTCTCGGGATCGGCGATGGTTGCCAGCACCTCCACCGATCCGCCAACCTTGTCGATCCACGGTGCGCGGATGAACACGGCATGGATCGGACCGTCGAGCCCGGTGACGTCGAGCGCCATCTCGAAGGAATCAACCTGGCGGCCGAAGGCGTTCCGCTCGACGACGGCGTCGAGCACGCCGAGCTGAGGCTGGTCGGGACCGGTCGTCGACGTCGCAAGGAAAATCATTCCCGCACAGGTCCCAAGCACCGGCATTCCCTCCGCGATTCGCCGACGTAGGGGTTCGATCAGGCCGTAAATCGTGGCGAGCCGCCCGATCGTGGTCGATTCGCCACCGGGGATGATCAGGGCATCGACGTCGTCGAGCTCTTCCGGGGTGCGTACCTCGGCGCCGATGTGTCCAATGCCGTCCACGATCGCCAGATGCTCTCGGAAGTCACCCTGGAGTGCGAGGACCCCGACCCGCACCTCAGTCGCTCCGATCCTGCATCCGCTCCTCGGCCGGCATGGTGTCGATGTCGATACCGACCATCGCTTCGCCGAGATTCTTCGACACCTTGGCAATCTTCTCCGGGTCCTGGTAGAAGGTCGTCGCCTCGACGATGGCGCGTGCTCGCACATCCGGGTCGCCCGACTTGAAGATCCCGGAGCCGACAAAAACGCCGTCGCACCCGAGATGCATCATCAGCGCAGCATCGGATGGGGTGGCGATCCCCCCGGCTGCAAAGTTGACGACGGGCAGCACACCGGTTTCGGCAACCTCGACCACGAGGTCCTGCGGCGCTCGCAGCTCCTTGGCGGCGTTCATCACCTCGTCGGCATCGAGTGTGGTGAGCCAGCGGATCTGCGCCGTCATCAGCCGCATGTGCTTGACGGCTTCGACCACGTTCCCCGTGCCCGGTTCACCCTTTGTCCTGATCATCGCCGCCCCCTCGCCGATACGACGAAGCGCTTCACCGAGGTCCCTGGCCCCGTTTACAAAAGGAACGGTGAACGCCCGCTTGTCGATGTGGGTGTCGGCGACGGGGGTGAGGACCTCCGACTCGTCGACATAGTCGACGCCGAGCGATTGCAGCACCTGAGCCTCGACGGTGTGGCCGATGCGAGCCTTTGCCATCACCGGGATCGACACCATTGCAATGATCTGTTCCACCTTGGCCGGATCGGCCATACGGGCCACGCCTCCGTGGGCGCGGATATCAGCAGGCACACGTTCGAGGGCCATGACGGCGACGGCGCCTGCTTCCTCGGCGATCTTGGCTTGGTCGGCGCTGACGACATCCATGATGACGCCGCCCTTGAGTTGCTGCGCCAGACCGCGCTTGACCCGGTCGGTGCCGTGCTCAGCTGTGGGTTCCATGCGATCGATTGTACCGATGGGGGTGGATGTAGCGAGAGGACGTCCGTGGCGATTGGTGGTTCGCACTCAGTACCGGCTACGAACCAGCAGCGTGTCCTCGCAGGGCGAGGGCGTGTTCATATGCCTCGATATAGCGCGCCGCCACCCCAGCGCCGTCGAAGTCCATGGAGCGCTGCCGCGCCACCTCCCCCATCGATCTTGCTCTGGCCGGGTCCTGGAGAAGCTCGATAACGGCTGAACCGAGCCCCATCGCATCACCCGGGGTGACCATCAGCGCCACGCCGCCGGATACGTACTCGAAGGCGGGGATCGCCGATGCGACGACAGCAGAACCAGCGGCCATCGCCTCAAGAACGACGACCCCGAAGCTCTCGGCGCCGGGGTTGGGTGCGACATGGATCTCCGATGCCGCCAACTCGCGGCGTTTCTCCTCCTCCGCCACCCGGTCCAGAAAGGTCACACCGGCCATCTCGGCCCGATCGGCGCCGATCACATGGAGTTCCGCCTCCGGCACCGCGGCCCGGATCCGTGGCCACGCTTCAAGTATCACCGAAAGGCCTTTGCGGGGGTCGTCGCGGCCGAGAAAGGTCACCCGGTGCCGAACCGTCGGGCCGGTGGGGTAGTCATCGATATCGACGCCGTTTGGGATAATGCGGTACTCGACCATCCCGTCGATCGCCGAGCCGGCGACCGGGCTCACTGCAGTAAAGACGTGGACCCCGCGGAGCGCCTGCCGTATCGCAGGGCGCCCGTATCGGTACAGGCGACGAACCCAGACGGGCGGATCGGCGTGGAAGGTTGCCACCTTGGCAGGGCCTGACACTGCGAGCGCCGCAATCGAGACCATCGGCACCAACGGCTCGTGCACATGGACGACGTCGAAGCCGGCCAGCGCCCGCCGCACGGCGCTCATCACCCGCGGATCGAGCCGCACCGGTGCCAGCGAGCGATTGATTGCGAGCACCGTCGTCTGACCGGGTAACACCTCGCCCCGAGGCCCGTCTCCTCCCGGGCCGATGAGGCTGGCTTCGATGCCCGCTGTCTCGAGCCATCGCACGAGGCGGATTGTCTGATCCTGGACACCACCGGGGATATCCAGGTCATAGGGGCAGACCACCGCCACCCTCATTGTCGCTCCTCTACCCAGGTGCGATCGGAGGGCCAATTGGGCTGGAACAGATGCCACTGTGTCGGCGCCTCGCCGATGATGCGCTCGAAGGCGTGGGCAAGGACCTGGGTGCGGAGAGCGACGCGCTCCGCTCGATTTTCATGGTCCGCCGGCTCGATCTCGGGATAGGCGACGAGGCGGTACCGGTCGCCATCGAAGAAGGTCCCGATCGGAAACAGCGCGGCGCCCGTCATCTCGGCAAGGGCGGCCGGACCCATCGGCATCGTCGTTCGCTCACCAAAGAAGTCGACCTCGACCCCGGTTCCTGTTACATCCCGATCCGCCACGAGGGCAGCGACCTTTCCCTCCTTGAGCCCCCTGGCCAGCGAAGTCAACGGTGATCCGCGGCCCGCGATGAAGATCTCGATCCCGTATTCGGCTCGGGTCTGGATGAACCATTCCGTGATGCGGCGGTTGGGCAGTTCCTCGGCCACAGACATGATGGGGAGACCAAGCGAATTGGAGAACGGTGCCGCCACCTCCCAGTTCCCGAGGTGGGCCACCGCAAAGATGATCCCGCGACCGGCATCCCTAGCGGCGAACACCGGAACCTCTCCTTCGACGTCCACGTGCTCCAGGATCCAATCGGTTCTCGATGCCCGAAACCAGAAGACCTCGGCCCAATACCGCCCATACCACCCGAACATCTGCCGGGCCGCCTCGGTAATCTCGCCCTCCGACGGCTCCGACCCGAGCACTCTCCGCATATGCCGCCGCGCCAACGCCAGTCGCTCGGCTGCGGCATACGACAAAAGGCGCCCGATCCAGCGTCCACCACGGCTCACTACCGCCGGAGGAAGGCGGCCGAGGACTTCGGCCAGGAAACGGTAGAGAAGGTAGCCCGAGAGGCCCTTCACCCGGGGAGCTGCTGCCAGGTGCGCCGGATCCTCTGGGCTACGGTGAGCCCGGTGAGGATGACCATGATCCACAGCATCGGTAGCAACACTTGGTCCCAGAAGCCTGCGAAAAAGACGCCAGCCAGGGCCAGGATCATGCGCTCGGCGCGACCCATCCACCCACCACGGCCCTCTGCTCCCCATGACTCGGCCTTGGACCTCACATAAGGGGTGAGGAGGGAGAAAGCCAACGCCAGGATGCACAGGATCAGCCCAACCGGATCCTCCCTGAGAAAGACGGCGAGACCTACCCAGATGGCGATCTCACCGATGCGATCCGACATCGCGTCGAGAAACGCCCCCTTGAGGGTGGCGGTGCCTTGAATCCGAGCCAGCGGGCCGTCCAGCGCATCGAGAACGACCCCGACCGTCGCCACCAGGGCGCCTTGCCACAAAAAGCCGGTCGCGATCAACACCGAGCCGGCGATGGTCAACAGCAAACCGACGATGGTCACCATGGAAGGGGTGGCGCGGATCTTGTCGAGACCCCTCGCCATCGGTTCCAGGATGGGCGCGATCTTCTTCCGCGCCTTGAGATCGATCATCCGATACCCGAGAAACTTCCGGGGATATTTCCGTTTCGCAACACTTTCATCGCGCGCGAAGGTACCACAACCCATCCATCGGCAGCGATGCCGGTACAATGGACCTGTCTGGCCCCCTTTGACCCCAAGGTTTTGGAAGGATGTGGCATCACATGACCGATCGCACCGCCGAGCTCACCATCGGGGACCAGCAGCTCGAGCTCCCGATTATCGAGCCAACGATCGGAAACGATGGCCTGGCGATTTCGACCTTGCGCAACACCACAGGCGACGTCACCTTCGACCCGGGATTCGCCAACACCGCCGGTACCCGTTCATCCATCACATATATCAACGGGGCTGAGGGGATTCTCCGTCATCGTGGGTATTCAATCGAAGACCTCGCCCTCAACGCCGAGTTCCTCGAAGTCGCCTTTCTGTTGCTCTTCGGCGAGCTGCCCAGTCACCAGCAACTCGCCGAATGGAACACTGGAATCGCCGGCCACGCCCTGGTCAAGGAGGAGATGAAGCGGTTCTTCGACGCATTTCCCACCCATGCGCACCCAATGGCGATCATGGCGTCGGCGACGAATGCGATTTCCACGTTCTACGAGGAGTACCACGACCCATCCGATGAAGACGCCGTGATCGAGAGCGCCATCCGCCTCATCGCCAAGATGCCAACGATCGCAGCCTGGTCGTACAAGAAGTCGATGGGCATGCCCTACAACTACCCCCGCAGCGAGCTCGACTACGTGGAGAACTTCCTACACATGATGTTTCACCTCCCAACCGAGGAGACCAAGGTCGACCCGGTGATCGCCAGGGCGCTCAACGTCCTGTTCATCCTGCACGCCGACCACGAGCAGAACTGCTCCACTGCCATGGTCAGGGGCGTCGGGTCGAGCCGAGCCAACCTGTTCACTTCTGTGGCGGCAGGGATCAGCGCGCTGTGGGGACCGCTGCACGGCGGCGCCAACCAGCAGGTGATCGAGATGCTCAAGACCATCGTGGAGGACCCGGAAGAGGACGCCCAAAGTATGATCGCTCGGGCAAAGGATCCGGACGATCCCTTCAAGCTCATGGGCTTCGGCCACCGCGTCTACAGGAACCACGACCCGCGGGCGATTGTGCTGCGGACCTACGCCGACGACGTCCTGGCCACGGTCGGGGTCATCGACCCCCTGCTCGAGGTCGCCAAGGAACTCGAACAGGCGGCGCTGCAGGATGACTACTTCATCGAGCGGAAGCTGTTCCCGAACGTCGATTTCTACTCCGGCATCATCTTCAGGGCCCTCGGATTCCCGTCGCGTATGTTCACGGTGCTGTTCTCGATCGGGCGAGTACCTGGCTGGATCGCGCAGTGGAAGGAGATGACCGAGGATCCGGAAACCCGGATCATGCGGCCACGCCAGATTTACGTCGGCGAGGTCGAGCGCGATTTCGTCCGACTGGCGGATCGGTAGCAACGAGTCGCAAGTCGCCACGTCTCACGCCCCAACCACGCGTCCGACTTGCGACTTGCGACTATGGCTCAGGTATCTCTTCGACGTATGAATCCACAACGTGTCCATCGATGCCGTCGATACGGACCAAACCCCGCTCCGAGGGTGGTTCGTCTGCGCTGAACACAAGGACGTTCCACACCGGACGGGCCCGCCAGCCGGTGAAACCGAGCGAGGCGGAGGCATGCCCGACGGGAAAGGCGACGGCCCGGTTGGCGACTTCCAACGCCCGGCCCTCACGAATGGTCAGGCTCCAGCCCGCAATGAAGTGATAGACACCGACGGCGACGAGGACAGCCGTCGCCGTCCACCACATTGGTTGCGGCAGGAACCCTCCGGCAATCAGCAGCCCAACCCCGATGGCGCCGACGAGATACACCGTCCCGGCTCGACGCCGCCGATTGGTGTCTGGAACCCCGTAGTCGGTGTCGTCGACGTCGGAGTCCAGATCGTCTGGGACGTCGACGGCCTCGGCGACGTCGCCGGGGATGTAGATCCCCCGCCGGTCGGCCTTCTCGTCCTCGGTCATCGCTCAGTCCATCCCCATCTTCATGGCGGCCGCCTCCGCTTTGCTGTCCAACGGCTCCTCGCCCCGACTGCGATGCCAGCGATCCCATATCACCAGATAGCTTGGCAGGATCAACACCGCCGCCAGCAACGCCAGCAGGATTGTGTACGCGGTCACAAACCCGAACTGACGGAACGGGATCGTTGTGGATGTGACCAGGATCCCAAATCCGGCGATGGTGGTGATCGCCGAACCCGCAAGGGCGCCACCCGTGTGCACCAAGGTGTGCTCGATCGCATCGTTTTCCGATGCGCTTTTGCCGCGATCCTCCTCGTAGCGGTGGGTGATGTGGATCATGTACGGGATCCCGATCCCGATGGCCAGCGCCGAGATCGTGGCCGTGACCGGCCCGAACGGAATGCCGAACAAGGTCATCAGGGCAAACGACAACAGAACGACGAGCACAACCGGCACGGTGGTGATGACCCCGAGCATCGGCCGACGGGCGGTGACCCAGAAGTTGGTCGTCAACAGGATGAGCGCGGCTGCGAGCGTCAGCAGCAGCGACGACACCTGAGAATCCCTCAGCGACGTGATGATGACATCGGAGATGATCTCGTCCGAGGTCACCACGACGGCGAGTCCGACCTCCGGAACCGGGCTAAACGCGTCTTCGATGTCGTCCTGGAGCTGGGCCGCACCCTGCTCTCCTCCCTGGGTCTGGATGGTGAACAGCCCCGCGATGTATCCGTCACCCTCGATGGCCAAGACTCTGGCGGCATCGGCGGGGGCGGCTGTGAACATGGCGTCATACATGGCACCGACGTCAGCGTCTGGAGACACGTTTGCGCTCCCGGCGGCGATCCCGGCAGCTTGGGCAGCTTCGTCAACGGCAGCATCGAACTGCTCAGAGTCCGGCGTCGTCAACGAGACGAGCAGCACAACCGGCGACTCGGCGGCGGCGAAATCTCCGAACTTGACGACGTCGTCGATCTCTGTGAACGACTCCGTCGCCTCGACCATTCCGTTCCACGCCTCGGGCGTGGCAACGTCGCCGACCACGCTGCACTCCCCGAGCTGCTCGCCCTCGGCGCACACCAATACCTGAGTGGCCTCGCCGAACCCTCCACCGTATTCGTCGAGCAGCGTGGCAAAGGTGTTGCGCAATGGCGACGTCGTCGGGATGAAGTCGAGGAAACTGAAGTCGGCGGAGAGGTTCAAGGTCCCCCACACCCCGAATCCCCCGAGGATGACCGAGACGATCAGCGTGGGAATCGCGGCGTGCTTCGGCAACCATGAGGCCCTCCCGATCAGCCTGGGCAGCCTGCGGGACTCGCCGCCCCGGAGGGATTCACTGTCCAGAGTCTCTCGCCTTTCACCCCGGCGATCGAGCAGCTCGCGAACGGCGGGGACAAAGGTGAGCATGAGCAGGAACGAGACAAGGATTCCGAATGCGGCGAGCTCACCGAATTCGCGCAGCGCCCCAAGGTCGTTGAAGATGTTGGTGAGGAACCCGACGGCTGTGGTCACTGTGGCCAGAACGAGTGCCACGCCGACGGTGCGAATTGCCGTCCCGATCGCGTGATCGACCGTAGCCCCGCCGTACACCTCCTCCCGGTAGCGCGAGCTCATGTGGATCGAGTAGTCGACACCGAGGCCGATCAGCAGGATGGGAAGGATCTGCACCAACCCGCTGGCGTCCCCGAATCGGAGGTAGCCGTAGCCGTTCATCCACGTGATCGCCAGCACGATGGCAAGAATCGTGACGAGTGTGTCCGCGGAGGTTCGCCGCAGCCCGCGCGAGCTGGACGTCCACACCAAATAGACGAACGCGTACGTAGCGGCGGCGGCGATCAACACCGGAGCGACCTCCAGATCGCGGATCGACTGTGGGAAGGCGTCCGGGAACAGCGTCGCCAGGCTTGGAATAACCAGAACGGTGACGGCACCGAGCATGGCAATGAGGCCGATGCTCGCCAGCCAGCGGTCCCGCCCCGTCTTGGGGCGCACCAGGAAGATGATGGACAGGACCAGCAGGATGATGAATCCCGCGGTGGCGAATAGCCGTGAGATCTCTGCCTCGAACTCAGAGTTGTCGGCGAAGAGGAGCTCGAACGAGAACGGCTCGGCGGTCATACCCTCGGGGAGGTCGGTGGCAGCGATTTCCGCGGCTGCGTCGCTGGTAGCCGCGATGAATTCGTCATACTCCTCGCCCGCCGACGTTGCCACCCCGACGGAGAACGTCAGCATCAAGCCGGACGGTGACGTCACGCTTTCCTGATCCGCCGATCCGGGCAGCAAACCTGCAGCAAGGCCGACCAGCTCCGGTGGGGTTTCGGGATCGGAAACAACCGCCGTATACACCGCCTTGACCTCGGCGTCGGTGGTCGGCTGAGGCGCATCGTTGTCAACGCCGAACTCGACCGGCGACAGGTAGTGGACGACCGGACCCGTGCCCGGCTGGTCGATCAGGTAGGGGGTGAGAGAGCCGCCGAGCACGGTCGCCCTGACCGCGTCCACGGCGTCAAGCCCGTCGAGCGTCATCACGTCGCCCGTGTCCGACGAGATGATCACCTGCCCGACGCTCTGCGAGGAATCCTCCCCAAAGAGGTCGCCGATGGTATTGATGGCCTCGAGCTCGGCGGCATCGGGTGCAAACGACTCGTTGTCGTTGTCGGCTGGCTGGAACTGCCCGGCGAACCCACCCATGATGAGCGAGATCACCACAACGGCGATGATGACCACCCACGGGAAGCGGCGAACGAGGGTGGCCAGGGTGTTGATGAGTGCTTTCACGGAGTTACCTTTCGAGTACAGCCAATAGGAGGCATCAGCGCGGCGGGGCGCAGGCTGTGGTCAGGTCAGCAACCGCGTCAGCGAGCGCAACCCCCCTATGTTCGCCTGCATCCTCGCGCATCCGTAAACCAACCGTGCCGTCGCGCTGGTCGTCGTCGCCGACCACGAGGACCGCGGGGTGCTTGTGCGTGATCGCCCTACGCAGTTTCTCGCCGACGGTCTCGTCGGCGGCGTCGACCTCGACCCGCAACCCCTCGCCCTCGAGGGCGGCGGCGACCTCGGTTGCATAATCGTGGTGCCGGTCGGCGACAGGGATCACCGTCGCTTGCACGGGAGCCAGCCAGCAGGGGAATGCCCCTGCGTAGTGCTCGACGAGCACACCAACGAACCGCTCGATCGAACCGAGCAGGGCGCGGTGGATCATCACCGGACGCTCTTTGACGTTGTCCGCGGTGGCGAATAAGAGGTCGAAGTTGTCCGGTTGAGCAAAGTCGAGCTGCAAGGTGGAGAGCTGCCAGCGCCGCCCGATGGCATCACGAACATGGATATCGATCTTGGGGCCGTAGAACGCAGCCTCGCCATCGGCGACCTCGTATGGCAGCTCAGCCTTTTGTAGCGCGGTGGCCAATGCGACCTCTGCGATGTCCCATAGGTCTGGGTCGCCGATCGAGTGCTCCGGATCCTGAGTCGCTAGGTCGGCTTCGAATTCCTCGAAGCCGAAGTCGCGCAGCACCATGAGCACGAAGTCGAGGAGCCGCTCCAGCTCGACGGCCACCCCTCCTGCGCTCACGAAGATGTGGGCATCGTCCTGGGTGAAGCCACGGCTCCGGAGCAACCCATGCACCACCCCTGACCGCTCGTAGCGGTAGACGGTCCCAAGCTCGAAGAACCGCAGCGGGAGCTCTCGGTAGCTGCGGCTACTCGACTTGTAGATCAGGATGTGGAAAGGGCAATTCATCGGCTTGAGGATGTAGCTCTGGCCCCCGTCCAGCTCCATCGCCGGGTACAGGCTTTCGGAGAAGAAGTCGAGGTGACCGCTGGTCTTCCACAGGTCCGCCTTTGCCACATGCGGCGAAAACACGTAGCTATAGCCGGAGGCGGCATGTGTCCGGCGCGAGTAGTCCTCGATCACGGAGCGGAGCACGGCTCCCTTCGGATGCCACAGCGCCAAGCCGCTCCCCAGGCCGGGAGGGAACGAGTACAGATCTAGCTCGGCCCCGAGGCGCCGGTGGTCCCGCTGTTCGGCTTGCTCGAGCCGATCCAGGTAGGCGGTCAACTCTTTTTGGTTTTCCCAGACGGTTCCGTATATCCGCTGCAGCTGAGGATTGGTCTCATCGCCGCGCCAATAGGCGCCGGAGGATCGCATCAGCTTGAAGGCACCGAGCCGACCTGTGGAAGGGACGTGCGGCCCCCTGCACACGTCGACGAATCCATCGTTTCGGTAGACGCTCACCGCGTCGGACCCCGCTCCCTCCGTCTCGTCTATGCCCTTGATGATCTCGGTCTTGAATGGCTGATCGGAGAACAGGTCGAGTGCTTGCTCAACGGACAACTCATCGCGCTCGAACGACTGATCGGCATCCACGATCTCGTGCATCCGAGCCTCGATCCGCTCCAGATCCTCGGGAGTGAAGGGGCGGCCAACGTCGAAGTCGTAGTAGAAACCATCGGCGATCGCAGGGCCGATGGCGAAGGTCGCTCCCTGGAACAGGTCGAGTACTGCCTGCGCCATGACGTGGGCCGTCGAGTGGCGAAGAACGACGTGGCCTTCGTCCGTGTCGTCTGTGATAACGGAGAAGGCGCCGTCGATCGAGATCGGCTGGCCGGCATCGAATTCCTCGCCTTCGATTGTCACGGCGACCGCCGCTCGAGCCAGGCCGGGACCGATGGCGGCGGCAACCTCGAGCCCGGTTGTACCGTCGGGGTACTCCCGGACCGAGCCGTCTGGAAGGGTGAGGTGGATCGCCATGTGAAGCCGGTAAGGCTACCTGCTCTCGCTGGTTGCCCTGTCCACGTGCGACAATTGCCGCCACGGGAATGGAGAGACTGATGGACAGCGTCGCTCTCGTCAGGCAGATCGCCGACGGTGATCGTTTTCAGGACTTGACGCGACCGACCAAGGCCCTCGCTCAGGACCAACTATTTCGGATCTTTCGCCAGCCGGATCCCGTGGTGCTCAAGGTGTACGGGACGCCGGCTCGCGCACGCAGAGAAACCCATGCGCTGGAGGCCCTGGCCGGCATCGAAGGGGTTGTGGTACGGCTGGATGGGGACGTGAACGCTGAGGTCGCTTGGAGCTTGTTTGCAGATCCTGGAGAATGGAGCCTGGCCCAGTTACCAGAAAACTCTCGACTTGGGCTGTCGGCAGGAAGGACCCTGCGTGCGGTGCACGATTCGGATCCCGGCGCCCTTTCCAACCTCTCGCGGGGCATCGACGGCGATTGGGTAGCGCTCGACTTCGTGTCCACCATGCGGCGGCTCAACCGGTATCGGGGAAGAATCGGCCTCGACGCCGACCTATACGAAGCAGCACAAGCGGTGCCTGCTCCATACGCGACGGAACCGAGGGGATCGCACACCAACCCATCACCTGAGAACTTCGCAGTCAACGAGTACGGCGACGTGACTCTGACCAACTGGCAGTGGGCAACGCTTGCTCCCCCGGAGTGGGATCTCTCCAAAGCCGTGTGGCTGGCATCGATTCACGCCGGACCGGTGGTTGCTGAGGCACTCCAGGAGGGATACGGCGCATTCGTAGGCGAAGAACAGCTTGCCCGCTGGACGGTGTACCACGGTGCAATGCGGCTCGTCTACGAGGCGGAGCAACGCATGGTCGCCTCGGGTTCGGACTCGTTCGAAGACACGGTCGACCAACTGCAGCGGGCGGTGGAGAGGGCGAGCTGAGCCGAGTCGCGAGTCGCAAGTCGCGAGTCGCAAGTCGCGAGTCGCGAGTTGCCAGTTGCCAGTTGCCAGTTTCCGATTCCCGGCCACCGGCCAGAAAGTCTTGTTGAAGACCGGAGACGTTGTTCGCCCAAATACCCGAGCTTTTCGCGACCTCGGCATAGGCTCACATCAAGCCAGTTGGGAGAGCACATGTTCGAGATCGGTCTGTTGGTGGCACTCTTCGTTGGAGCAACACTCGTCGTAGGGACACTGCGCGCCCGAGCGAATGATGACGCTGACTTCGACGAGGAGCTCGTCGACCTGCCGTGTCCATGGTGCGAGGCGCAGACAAGAGAGACAGACAGGGCCTGCCCGTCCTGTCATCAAGCTTTCGGTGTCCGTGTTTCGTATTACGAAATACGTAATACCTAGCTACGGGATACGTTGCTTCGCCATCTCTACATTGGCGTGGGTCGGCTCCAACCCGAGTCGGCGGTAGACCGCGATCGCCGGCTCGTTGTCTGCATCGACCCAAAGCATCGCTTGGCGCGCCCCGCTCCTCCGTAGCGAGGCGAATCCGGTTGCGGCCAGCAGCTCCCCAAGACCACTTCCTCTGTGATCGGGGTCTACGGCGAGGAGATAGACCTCGCCGGTCCCGTCGGCGTGCAGCTTCGTCCAGCAGAATCCGGCGAGATGTCCATCGATCTCGGCGGTGATCACGCCGTCTGAGTCGTACCACGGCATCGAGCGCAACTCGGCGAGCCGCGCCCTGGTCATCCCCGACGCTTCCCGATGCCCGGCGAACGCCCTGTTGTGCACCGTGATCATCGCCTCGTCATCGGTGCCGGCGATCGTTCCCAGCGCCACGTTGGGAAGCGCATCAGGATCCGGGGGCAACGCACCATCCATGCGCAGAACGCGGCGACGCTCGCTGTATCCAAGAGCCTCGGCAGCCTCCTGCTGGTCGGCGCGCTGGACCCACAGTGAGGTTTGCGCACCGGCCGGGATCGTCGATTCGGCTGCGGACAACGCTGCCTGCTCGGCCGACGGCTGGCGGTGGTCGCCGGCTGCAGCCACCTCGAGAGCCCAATGCGGCTCGTCCCCTTCGTAAAGCGCCGCTACCGACACTACGACGAGACGACCTAGCTCGGCCCACGCCGCGGTTCGGGCATCCACCGCACCACCGAGGCGAACCATCTTGTGCTCGCTCAACGGCGGTATCCCATCGGTTGCTGCCATCTCGGACAGAAAGCGCTCGACCACAGCCTCGTCCCAGGGAATCCGTTTCAGTTTCATGCAATCACACGAGTGTCGAACCCGTCAGCGTATCCTCCGCGGTCGTGAGCACGGTAGGTCTGGTTCTCGGCGCAGGCGGCGTGGCCGGCGGCGCATACCACTTCGGAACCCTGACGGCGCTCGAGATGGCGACCGGCTGGGACCCGGACGACGCCCAGGTCATCGTCGGCACATCCTCCGGGGCGTTCGTAGCGGCGATGGTGCGTGGCAAGGCGATGGACTTCCAATCGATGGCAGACGCCTCCCTCGCTGGAATGGACCTCGCAGACTGGCTGCACAGCCGCCTGTACAGGCGCATCCGGCCCAGGGGCCTATTGCGCTGGGTGACGAAAGGGCTCGTGCCCGGCATGACGAAGCCCGGTGTGGGAATGGCTCTCGGAACCCCTGCCGTGTATTCGACAGAGGCGCTCGTCGAGTGGCTCGCGGGATCGGTTGGAGCGCTCGCAGACGGTTGGCCCTCGAAGCCAACTGTCGTCGTCTCTTACGATCTCGAAGCTCGCGCCAGGGTTCCGTTTGGGACCGATGCCGCGCCCGAGGTCCCGCTCAAGACTGCGGTTGCTGCGTCGAGTGCGGTGCCCTTCGTCTACGAGCCGGTGGCGATCGACGGCCGTTGGTACGTAGACGGCGGGGTGGCATCGGGAACGAGCGTCGACCTCGTCCTGTGCAATCCGGAGCCGCTCGACCTCGTCATCGTCATCGCCCCGATGGCTCCGACGACGGGACGTCCGGGCGGGCGCTTCTACGAAGACATCATGGACCGCGCCGGCCGGGGATCCCTTGCCATCGAGCTCGATCTCGTCCGCAGGACATGGCCGAATACCGACGTGCTCGTACTCCGGCCGGACGATCGGGTCCTCGCCGTTTCCCGCCCGAATCTGATGGCCGCCGATGGCGCTATTCCCGCGTTTCTGGCAACGCTCCGGTCGATGCGCGACGAACTGGCCCACCCGTCGGTGTGGAGCGTGCTCGAGGATCACATCGTCTGAGCAGGCTCAGAGGGCGCACCGCGCACTATTTGCGGAGCCGTGGCCCGATGTGGCCCGTAGCCGAGAGCGGGAAATGAAGGCGAAGCGGATGCGACCACTGGGCATCAACGATCAGAGAAGTCCGCTGAGCCGGGGCCCGAGCGGCCTGCCACGCAGTGGCAAGAGCGGGAAAAACGGAGGCTCCACTTCTGTCGAGACGACCGGTCACCTATCGGTGCGCGCTCTGAGTCTTGACCCAGCAGCTCGAGTCGACTCCTGCTGCGCTGGGGCCATTTTCGGGGTACCCCGATCGAACTAGTGACCGGATCTACCGAGACGGCCGCCTTAAAAGAGCGTGAAGAAGATTCCGGTTACCGGGAGTGGGAATCGAACCAGTCAATGCTGGCCGCTCGAAGAGCGGCACCACGGAGTTGAGCTTCGGGCACGAGTAGCGGTCGAAGCGAAGATGACCTCCCCGTATCCCCCGCTATCACTGGGGTTCTAGACGCCCGACGGCGCGGCGGGGTCTTCGTACCGGGAGTGGGATTCGAACCCACACGGGCTTGCGCCCAGCGGATTTTGAGTCCGCCGCGTCTTCCATTCCGCCATCCCGGCTTAGGTATCCGGGCTTGCGTCCCGCGGATTTTGAGTCCGCCGCGTCTTCCATTCCGCCATCCCGGCCTAATTCTGAGACATGGTATTCGCCCGCGAACCGGTACCGCTCGCGG
>CAXMPL010000101.1:0-3803 GCA_964195125.1 uncultured Kiloniellales bacterium
ACAGGGTCGACGCTGAGCAACACGGTGAGCACCGGGCTCTGCGGGAAGAAAGCAACGGTCACCCCGCGCATCTGATCGAGCTGTTTGGCGAGGTCTTTGGTCGCGCTCAGCGTGCGTTGAGCAGTCTGCAGGTCATGGGCGCCGGCAAGCTCGACCGTCGCCACGGCACCGGTCGCACGACGCAGCGAAGACCAGGTCCCGGCAACGGCCACCCAACGAGGCGCCGCCGGGAGGTCGAAAACACCGAGCAGGTTGGGATGACCCGCGATCACAACGTCTTCTGGACCTACATCGGCTGGGACCACCGTCTTGCCATAGACAAAGGGCAGCTCTTCGACAGTTCCGGATTCGACGAGGGAGCGCCGCAACGTGGGGTCAAGGGCTCGGGCTACCAGGATTCGCCGAGGGTGGAGGTGATCGACGACGTCGATGACAGCACCGGCCCCCGCTGCGGTCACGTCTTGATGAATGGAGGGTCGACCTGCTGTGCGGGTACCCAGTCGTGGCGAATCTCCACCTCGATCGGTGTCCCAGGCTCGATCGGCGGTGCGAGATATCCCATTCCGATCCCGTGGCCGAGTGTGGGGCTGAAATTTCCGCTGGTGACTTCGCCGGTTGACGATCCGGCACGCAGCCGATGTCCATGGCGCGGAATGGTGCGACCCTCGCAGGCGAAGGCGACGAGCGCCCGCGGCACGCCGTTGTCCTGCTGCCGAGAAACCTCTGCCTTGCCGACGAAGTCGTGGTCCCATCCAATGACCCAGCCGAGGCCCGCCTCCAGCGGCGTAGTTGACTCGTCGAGATCTTGTCCCCACAGCGGGTAACCCATCTCCAGTCGAAGCGTGTCGCGGGCGCCGAGACCGCAGGCTGTTGCCCCGGCCTGGAGCAGGGCTTCGAACAGGTTCTGTCCCGACTCAGATGGGACAGCGATCTCGGCTCCTCGCTCTCCGGTGTACCCGGTCCCCGCGGCGCGAAACCAGCCACCCTCGAACTCACCATCGATCACCCGGAACCGGCCGGGCATTGTCCCGATCACTGATTCCACGACGCCCGGCGAGTCTGGCCCCTGGACCGCTATCAGCACGGTCTCGTCGTGCACCGCCGCTACCGCTGTTGCGGTATCGGTGTTGTCGGCGAATCGGCCGAGGATCTCGTCGAAGTTGGTGCCGTTCGGCATTACCCAATAGCCGTGGTCGGCATAGCGCCAGACGATGATGTCGTCCACGACTCCACCCCGATCGTTGAGCGCCATGGTGTATTGGGCCCGACCGGCGGCGATCGTGGTCACGTCGTTGCACAGTTGATAGCGAACGAGTTCGGTTGCTCCCGGCCCGGTGACATCGAACCGGCCGAGATGGGACACGTCGAAGAGCCCGACCGATTGTCGTACCGCGGCGTGTTCGGCGAGAACCCCGTCGTATTGGACCGGCATTTCCCAGCCCCCAAAATCGGTGAACCGCGCCCCAAGGCGTTGGTGGAGATCATGGAGCGGCGACTGCGGCAGGAGGTCTCCTCGTCGGGGTGACCCAGGCTAGCTCAGCCGATATCGGCGTCCCGATCGGCGAGGTTGGTCACCTCGACCGGGCCGGGGATACGCGTCGGAGCTGACGGGTGGGCCACGTCGTCGGGTTCGGCCAACTCGTATTTGACAAGGAGGTGGAGGTAATCCCGTTGGTAGAAGACCTTGCACCGGATCTCCGGGTACAGGTCCCTGAGTTTCCGGATCTTCTGGTTCTTCTTGGTGACCAGCTTCTGGTTCATCGTCGTGATCTCGATGTAGAGATCATCATCCGGGAGATAGAAGTCGGGCCTGAAGTACTTGGTGGGCTCCCCGGCGTTGTCCCACTCGATGGCAAAGGCCCGCGGTTCGTATTCCCAGGCCACATCGTAGAAGTCGAGCAAACTGGCGAACTCCCGCTCGCTCCTGTGAGCGAACTGAGTCTGGTCTGCGGGGCCAGGACCGAATTCGCCGTTTAGTGTGCCGCTGCGCTCGATCGTCCCACCTCGGTGTCCGCGTGGTCGGGATAGAGCCGGTGGATCTCACCGACGAGCTCGTCCTCTACTGGGCCAACGGCGATCCCGAAGACGCCCTGACCGCCCTTGAACACGTCGACGACCTCAGAGGCGCTGTGAGCGGCGTAGATGGTGATTCCGTCCGAAAGCAGCGTCACGTCGGTGAGCGGAGACTCCGAAGCAAGCTCAACGCTCAAGATTTCCATAGCCTTGCGGATCTTTTTCAGCGACATACCAGCGTCTAGCAGCCGTTTGACCACCTTGAGCTGGACGACATCGCTAAAGCTGTACAGACGCTGGCTGCCCGAACCGCTGGCTTCCTGAACCGACGGCGTGATCAGCCCGGTCCGGGCCCAGTAATCGAGCTGCCGGTACGAGATCCCGACGAGGGTGCACACTTGTGGGGCGCGATAGCCGTCGATCATCTGTCGCTCGTCCGTCATGTTGCTTCCTCCAGTGCCCAACTAAGCTTACACGGATGTAATTTCCAAGACCGAACTACGCCGGTGAAACTAGGACCGGGTACCACATGTTGTCAACAACCCATGTGGATAACTCCCGTATTACGTAGCCCGTATCAAGTATTACGAACCGGTTCCAACCGTGTCCGGAAAGTGATATGGGTGACGGGTGCATGAATACCGCCGACTGCGTGTGTGGCAGGTAGCGCGTCAGCTGGCTCTCGATGTCTTTCAGTTGAGCCAGGCGTTTCCAGATTCTGAGCGGTTCGGAATCACGGCCTACATACGACGCTCAGCCGTGTCGATTCCGTCGAACATCGCAGAGGGTGCCGGCCGCGACGGAGCTGCGTTTCGCCAGTTCCTTAGCTACGCCGCAGGCAGCGCTTCTGAGCTGGACACGCAGCTCGACATCGCGCTCCATCTCGGACTCGCTGACGACGCGATCATCAACGATGCACTTATGGAGGTTGACGCAGTCCGCAGGATGCTATGGGGCTTGATGGACCGCGAAGCGCCGTCTCGTGATACGTAATACGTAATACGTAATACTGAGCTGAAGCACTTCGTGCTTCAGCTCTGTGCTGGTGCTTCGAAGTCCTCGGGGTTGATGTCGTCGAGGAACTCCTTGAATTGCTCGATCTCAGCCTCTTCGTCCTGGTCGTGAATCTCGACGCCTGCCTCGTCGAGAAGGGCGCGTGAGGCGAACACCGGCGCCCCGGTGCGGGTGGCAAGAGCAATCGCATCGGACGGTCGGCTCGAGATCGTCAATTCGTCACCATCTGCGCCGAGAATCAGGTCGGCGAAGAACGTTCCCTCGTCAAGACCGGTGACGTTCACCTGCTCGACATCGGCGCCAAGCGCCTCCAGGATGGTGCGGAGGAGGTCGTGTGTGAGCGGTCGGGCGGTTTCCACGCCCTCGAGCGCCAGGGCGATCGCTGTTGCCTCAGGCGTTCCGATCCAGATCGGCAAATATCGGTTGCCGTCACGCTCACGTAGCAGCAGGATCGGCGTATTGGTCGGCAGCTCTACCCTCACCCCGATGATCTCCATCGGCACCTGGTCATCCATCACCACAGCCTATCACTGGACTGCTGATCGGCCCCCTGGGACGGCATGCTCGGGGAAGGTATGGTGGGCGAGTGCGAGCGGATCTTCCTGCAATACGGACAGATCCAGTGCCGCCCAGATCGAGCGTAGGTTGCGATATTTTCCCTGCCAATCCATGCCGTATCCGAGCAGGTATTCGTCGTCAACCTCGAATCCGGCGTAGTCGACAGGGACGTCCACGATACGGCGCTTGACCTTGTCTACCAGCGCCACGGTCTTCAC
>CAXMPL010000102.1:0-1921 GCA_964195125.1 uncultured Kiloniellales bacterium
GCCGTGGCGTGCGCCTCGACCGGAAACACGTCGGCATCGGCTGCCGCCTACGCAGCCCGCGCCGGGATCACAGCCATCGTGATCCTCCCTTCCGGAAAGATCGCCCATGGCAAACTCGCCCAGGCGATCGTCCACGGGGCGACCATCGTGCCCGTGGATGGATCCTTCGACGATGCGCTCAGTCTCGTGCTGGAACTGACGGCGACACATGACGCGGCTCTGGTCAATTCCATCAACCCGTACCGGATCGAAGGCCAGCAGACCGCGGTATGGGAGGTGATGGATGCGCTCGGCGAGTCCCCGGCCGTTCACGCCCTGCCCGTTGGCAACGCAGGAAATATCACTGCCTATTGGAAGGGCTACACCGCGGTGGAGGCGGCTCCTCAACTGTGGGGATTTCAGGCGGCGGGTGCGGCCCCGATCGTGCACGGAGAGATCGTTGACGATCCGGAGACGATCGCAACCGCGATCAGGATCGGGAATCCGGCGTCATGGGACGGCGCCACCGCGGCCCGAGATGAATCGGGAGGACGAATCGAGGTCGTCACCGATGAGGAGATCCTCGATGCGTACCGGTTCCTCGCCACCGCAGAAGGCGTGTTCTGTGAGCCCGCATCGGCGGCCGCGGTGGCCGGGGTCCTGAAGCATCGCGATGCGTTGCCGCCGGGACCCGTCGTCTGCACGCTGACCGGCCACGGGCTCAAGGACCCGGAGACGGCGCTGACGACCGCACAGCTTGGTGAACCAGTGGCGCCGCGCCTCGATGCCGTGCTGGAGCGGCTAGAGCTATGAGGAAGTGATCAATCTTCAGCCTTCAGCCGGGTCCCGAAACTGACGACTAGTAACTAACGACCGATGACTGATGACTCTGGACGACTCATTTGTTTGAACTAGATTCACCAGCCGTTACACTCAACCCATCCACGCCCACCCGGCACGCCCCAGCGCGTTGCTCGACGGGCATTCCAGGCGACCGGGATCGAACCCGCGTCCCCGTAACCCCAGGGTCTCCGACCCGAACCGCTGAAAAGGGGAAGCCAGCAACCATGACCACGACCAGAACCAGGCTCCAGGAACTCGGACTCGACGACCTACGCGCCATGGCGACGCAGGTAGAAATCGAAGCGGACGGCCTGCAGAAGTCCAAGCTGATCGCCGCCATCCTCGAAGCCGAGAAGTTCGACGACTCCATGCTGCCCGAGGCCACGGCCGACGCACCAGCCCAGCCGAAAACCCGGTCAGACAACGAGCAGCGCAACGACGGCGACGGCGGCAATCGGCGTCGCAACCGGGGGCGAACCCGTGGTCAGCGTGAGCCGATCGATGAGTCCACGCTCGAGACCCGTGAGGGGATACTCGACATCCTGCCCGAGGGATATGGGTTCCTGAGGACCTCCGACTACAAGCCCGGTGACGACGACGCGTACGTATCGGTCAATGTCGTCCGCAAGCAAAAGCTGCGCAAAGGCGACCTCGTCTCCGGGCCGGTGCGACCGGCGCGAGGTCAGGAGAAGTTCCCGGCGCTGGTGCGAGGCATCACCGTAAACGGTGTCGATCCTGAGGTGGCGATGGACCGGCCGAAGTTCGCCAAGCTGACGCCCCTGTTTCCCGACCAGCGGCTCCGCCTCGAGATCGATGGCGAGTCCGAGGGCATGATGGCGAGGATCATCGATCTCATCTCCCCTGTCGGGAAGGGCCAGCGAGGATTGATCGTCTCCCCGCCAAAGGCGGGCAAGACGACGGTGCTTCAGGAGGTTGCACACTCGATGGCGAGCAACAGCCCGGAAACCCACCTCATGGTGGTGCTCGTCGATGAGCGTCCGGAGGAAGTGACCGAGATGCAGCGGTCGGTCAAGGGTGAGGTCATCTACTCAACCTTCGATCGCCCTGCCGAGGAGCACACCCAGGTGTCCGAGCTCGC
>CAXMPL010000103.1:0-4026 GCA_964195125.1 uncultured Kiloniellales bacterium
TGCGGACGTCTCCCGATCGTCTCGATCCATTGTCGCCAGCAGGTAGTCGGCCGCTACTCGCCGCGCTCCCGAGGTCTCCTCGTCGCTGAGGAGCATGTCGGTGGCGACTTCCAGCGCACGCTCGAGACGACTGCGACGCACTCTGTCCGCCTCTCTCTCCTGACGGAGTGCCGGTGCTACCCACCACCAGCCTCCCGCGGCAAGGACGAGCCAGGGGATGAGAGCCACCGCCATGGCGAGAACCATCGGGGTAGTCGCCACCAACAGCACCGCAGACGCCATCAGCGCACCCGAGGCGTACAGCAGAGCGTTGAGCGGGGCCTCACGGTCGGGATCGGAGGCACGAATCGCTCGTCGGACGGTGTCTACGTCGTATCGCTCATTCGGGAAGAGGTTTGGCATCAGCTGGTTTCGTCGCACCTGGTCGCCAAGATAGTCCAGGGCTCCACTGCGGAAACCATCTTCACCAGAGTCGTTGTCGATCCAGGAGGAATACGAACGAGACCGCGGAGCAACAGGGGACTTCGAGTTGGATCACATTCGCATCCGCATTCATCGTCCTCGGAAGCCTCTCCCACATCTCTGCGTCAGCCAACTAGAGCGATGACCGCTCCCAGCGCCAGCCCGACCCCAAAGAGCTGCAGGCGGGTGGGGCGCTCGCGTAAGACCAACATCGCCATCCCAGCCGTCACCGCCGGGTACAGCGAGACAAGCACGGCCGTTACCCCGGCTGGTCCCCGTTGCAGGGCGAGTGCTCCGGCAATATTCGCCGCCATGTCCAGGTTCCCGGCCACAGCCACGATGCCGAGATCCCTAGACCGAGGTGGAGCGGCGACACCAAGGCTCGCCGCCACTGCAAACGCGATCGGGACCGAGATCGCTCTCGCCGCCACCAGGGGCCACAACCCCGACGCCGGATCGGTTTGGGAGAACGCCACAAAGAACACGCCGAACAGGGCGCCGGCGACGACCGCATACAGCAGCGATCGTCGATCCAGCCGACCGCTGCTGTGCTCTAGTCCAACGAGGAGAATCGCGCCAAGTGCCAGCCCGACACCAAGCCACTGCCGGGTGGTCAGGCCGGTCCCGGCGATGACGTCCACCAACACGGGGATCACTGCGGCCACCGCACCGGAGATAGGAGCGGCGATCGTCATCGACCCTCTGGCGAGAGCCAGATACAGCAGCGCCAGCCCGATCAGACCGGCGAGGCCGGCCCCGGCTCCCCACAGGAGGTCCGCTCGGGTGACCGCCGACGCCGGAACCACCACCACACCCACCGCAAGCAGCCCCAGTCCCAACAACTGAGCCCAAGCGATGACCGTCCATACCGAGAGGCGCCGCGTGGCGTATCCGCCGGCAAAGTCGGCGAATCCGTAGAAGAGGGCGGCGACAATCGCTAGCGAGCTGCTCATCGGGCTGCGAGGCTACCCGGGACGCCGCCACGGTCGTGGCCAACCCCTCACTGCTCGGAATACAGCGTCCGCCGCTACCCTGCCCACACGATGGCCGACCCCCGCTCCGCTCCGGCTCCCGAGGCATATGTCCCCCATCTCGGGGAATCCCGACAGTATCTCCGCGACGTCATCCTCGGCGTGAATGACGGGTTGGTGTCCACCTTCCTGCTGGTCGCAGGAGTGGTTGGGGCCGGTCTGAGCGCAACAGCGGTGCTACTCACCGGCATTGCCGGGGCCGTGGCCGGCATGATCTCGATGGGGGCCGGTGAGTACATCGCCACCAAATCCCAGGAGGAGGTGTTCGAGGCCGAGATGGCGCTCGAGGTCGAGCACCTGGCCAAGCATCGGGAGTACGAGCGCGCTGAGCTGAGAGAGATGTTCGGTGACATGGGCCTCGACGGCGACGACCTCGACACCTTGGTTGGCATCATCGACGGGAACGACGACGTGATGCTCGGCGTCATGGCAGGCCTCGAGTTCGGCGTGGTCGACACCGAGCGCCGGAGCCCCTGGCTGGCCGCAGCCACCTCCGGGATACTCTTCCTGGTGGGAGCGTTCCCTTCCGTCCTTCCGTTCGCGCTCACCGACGACACCAGAACCGCTCTCTTCGCTGCCGCCGTCCTCAGCGGAATCGGGCTGCTCATCGTGGGCGTCGGCAAGACGGTGATGACCAAGACCAATCCCTTCATATCAGGCGTCGAGAATCTCCTCATCGGGCTTGTCGGCGGCGTCGTCAGCTTCACCATCGGCCGAATCGTCCAGGGATTCATCAGCTCCTAGGCGCGCCCTGATCGGGACCACCACGACCCGTCCTTCGTCCACTTCGACTCGTACCGTTGCGCCGTAATGGCGGTCGATCAGCTCCGGGGTGAGCACGTCGCCTGGAGCGCCGTCTGCAACGACTCGGCCCCCGGACACCAAGACGATCCGTTCGGTGAATTGACCGGCGACGTTCAAGTCGTGCATCGCGCTCAGCACCGTCAACTCCCGCTGGCTTCGGAGCCGGTCGATCAGTTCCATGACCTCCTGCTGGGCGCCGATATCGAGTGCTGTGGTCGGCTCGTCGAGGAGAAGAACTGGTGTGTCCTGAGCGAGGGCGCGGGCAATAACCACCCGTTGCAACTCCCCGCCGGAGAGGGTGGCAACGTCCCGATCGGCGAAACGTTCGAGGTCAAGGGTCTCCAACACCTGCCCGACCAGGAGCAGATCGTGCTCGGACTCAGATGTCATAGAGCCTCGGTGGGGGGTCCGACCGAGAAGCACATAGTCGACCACGCGCATCCCTTCGGGGAGCGTCGGATGCTGCGGAACAATCGCCACCATCCTCGCCACCTCTCTCACTGGCATCCCAGCTACACCAGCGGATCCGATCCGAACCGTCCCCTGGTACGGCACCGCGCCGGTGATACAGCGCAGCACGGTGGTCTTGCCGGCGCCGTTTGGTCCGATCATCGACACCCAGGATCCGGCCGCGACATCCAAGGACAGATGATCGAGGATGGTTGTGCCTCCCAACCGCACCGAGACGCCGTCAAGGGCAACAGGAGCACTCATACCCCGGCTCCCCTGCTGGAGCGGAGAACGAAGGCGAGGAAAGGAGCCCCCAAGAACGCGGTCACCACACCGATAGGCAGCTCGGCGGGCGCCACGATGGTGCGTGCGATGAGATCGGCGATGATGAGGAAGGCGGCTCCGTACAGGATCGAAAGCGGCAGCAGCACCCGATACGACGTTCCAAAGACAATCCTGACTGCGTGAGGGACGATGATGCCGACGAAGCCGATCAGCCCGGCGACCGAAACCGCAGCGGCGGTCCCGAGAGTCGCCGCCAGCACCATCACCAGCCGCACCCTTGGAGCATCGACTCCCAGGGCCAACGCCTCCTCATCACCTACGCTCAAGACGTCGAGCCGCCGCCGTCCTGCAATAACCACGACCCCTGTGACCACGACATAGGGAAGGATCAGCAGCACCTCCGACCACCCGACCGTGCTCAGGCGCCCCAGGATCCACCCGTAGACCTGACGTAGTGTCTCGGCTTCCCGTTGCAGGAGATATGTCTGTGCCGCAGTGAGAAAGGCCGCAACCGCAACCCCACCCAGGATCAGCGTCACCGAGGTCCGGCCCGCCCGCGTCGAGTAGCCGACGAGATACGCGAGCGCAACACCTATCAGCCCTCCGATGAACGCGAACAATGGCAGCGGGTCGATCGGCCACATCGTCGTGCTCGGCGCATAGGCGATCGCCAGGGTGGCGCCGAGCCCGGCGCCGGCGGCGACGCCGAGCAGGTAGGGATCAGCCAGCGGATTGCGAAACGAGCCCTGGTAGGCACCACCGGCAACAGCAAGAGTCGCCCCGACCATCCCGGCGAGAACGACTCGGGGAATGCGGATCTCCCACAGAATCGCCTCTTGCTGTGCAGTGAACCCGGTGTCGATCTCGACGAACGAGAGCCGATCCATGATGGAAGCAGCAACACGCCCAATGTCGAGATCGACAGCGCCGAAGGAGACGGCAACGATCGCGGTGATGAACAGAACCGCGCCAGCGACCACCACCCACCACATCT
>CAXMPL010000104.1:0-5242 GCA_964195125.1 uncultured Kiloniellales bacterium
CTCAATCGTCTTGCCGACTATCTGTACATGCTCGCTCGTTCGGTCGAGGGCGAGTGGACCCCCAGTCGAGGAGGGCCCGATGGTTGAGATCGTTGCCGGAGGATCACTCGAGAACGCCGCCGGCGATCTCCTGGCAGTGCCGGTCCTTGCCGACACCACCTTTGGCCCCGGAGGCGAAGCGGTCGCCGAGCAGCTTGGTGATTGGCTCGACGCCTACCTGGAGACCCACGAGTTCACCGGGAAGGCCGGCCAGCGCGTTTCGGTCCCAGGCGGTGACCTCCCGTTCGCTGAGGTCCTATTCCTGGGGATCGGCGACGACGTCGATGCGGAAGCGATCCGGCGGGCGGCAGGGAATCTGGGCCGGGCCGCCGGCCGCCATGCCGAGGTGGCAACCACGTTGCATCAACTCGATGTGGAGGGCGCTACCGAAGCCGTCGCCCTCGGCTATCTGCTCGGGTCGTATGCGTTCGACGATTATCGATCGGAGCCGAAGGAGCGGATCAATGAGCGGCTGGTGTTACTCGACGCGACCGACGAGGCCGCCGCCTACATCGAGCGCGCCACCATCATTGCGGAAGGGGTAAGCCTGACCCGCGACTTGGTGAATGAGCCTGCCGGGGCCAAGCCGCCGGCGGTGCTGGCCGAGCGGGCCGCCGAGATCCCGGGAGTCGCCGTCGAGATCGTCGAGGAACAAGAGGCGCGCTCGCGAGGCTACGGCGGGCTGCTGGCCGTCGCCTCGGGTGCCACCAACCCTCCCCGGCTGGTGTTGCTCCGCTACGAGCCCGAAGGCGCCACCGCGTCGGTCGCTTTTGTCGGCAAGGGCATCGTGTTCGACTCGGGCGGGCTTTCGATCAAGCCGGCAAAGGGGATGGAGACGATGAAGACGGACATGGCAGGCGCGGCCACGGTCTTCGGCGCGATGAAGGCCATCGCCGCCCTCGGGTTACCGATCGAGGTCCTCGGCGTGGCTCCGCTCACCGAGAACATGACCGGTGGGGCCGCCCAGCGACCCGGTGATGTGTTCACCGCGTATGGGGGCAAGACCGTCGAGGTTCTCAACACCGACGCCGAGGGTCGCCTCATCCTCGCCGACGGGCTGGTCATTGCCGCAGAAGCCGAAGTGGATCTCATCGTCGACATCGCCACGCTGACCGGTGCCGCCAAGGTGGCTCTCGGACCGCTGATCGGTGCTGTGGTCGGCAACGACGACGACGCAGTGGCATCGGTGCTGGCGGCTGGCCGCTTCGCCGGCGAGAAGTGGTGGGAGCTGCCCCTGGAAAGGGAGTACCGGTCGAAGCTAGATTCGTCGATCGCCGATGTGCAGAACATCGCCTCCGACGGGTATGGAGGTGCCATCAACGCCGCCCTGTTCCTGTCCGAGTTCGTCGGAGACACGCCGTGGGTACATCTCGACATCGCCGGTCCCGGCCGCGCCGACAAGAACGAGCACTACCTCACCGAGGGCGGCTCCGGCTTCGGAGTGCGGACATTGGTCGAGCTGGCCGACCAAATGAGTAAGAAGTAACAACTAACCAGTAACAAGTAAGGGCGACGGGTTACTGGTACTTGGTACTTGGTACTTGCTACCCGATCGCTGGACCAGCGCTGGATTCGCGACGACCACATGCGAGACAATCAGGGTCCTTGTCGAATCGGTAGCGGGACCAGTGCGATCCCAGGGCGTCGTAGGTGAGCAAGATACCGGAGAGGGGCTCGGCTCCGACCAGCAGCTTGATCGCTTCGACGGCTTGGGTTGATCCGATCACGCCGGTCATCGCACCAAGAACACCGGCCTCGGCACAGGTCATGGCGTCCTCGGGCAGGACGGGGAAAAGACATCGATAACACGGACCCCGTGGAGGATCGAACACGGCGACCGTTCCCTCAAAACGGAGCGCCGAGGCGTGGACCACCGGCACGGCGGTGGCGATCGAGGCGTCGTTGAGCGCAAGCCTTGTTGGGAAGTTGTCCGAGGCGTCGATGACGACGTCGTAAGCGGCAACGAGGTCGGTTGCATTTTCCTCGGTGAGCCGCATCTCGTGAAGCTGGACCTTTATCCCGGGGTTGAGCGCTCCGATTCGATCGGCGGCTGACTGGGTCTTGGACCTGCCCACCGAGGCGGTGTCGTGGATGATCTGCCGATGGAGGTTGGTCACGTCGACCCGATCGTCGTCGACGATGCCGACGGTGCCGACGCCCGCCGCAGCGAGATACAGCGCAGCAGGGGACCCGAGTCCTCCGGCACCGACGATGAGCGCCCGGGATGAAAGCAAGCGCTGCTGGCCTGCCGATCCGATCCGGTCGAGCCGGAGCTGGCGGTCGTATCGGATCCGCTCGTCCAGCGCCAGACCGTCGTCGACGACCCACGGCAACCCCTCATCGCGCCATTGACGAAACCCTCCGGCCAGCGAGCTGACATTGGTGTACCCGAGCATCTGCATGGTGTGGGCAGCAAGGATGGAGCTCTGGCCGACCACGCAATACAGCAGGATCCGCGCATCTGGGTCCTCAACCACTCCGGAGATGTCCCGTTCCAGGGTGCTACGGGGCACGGCGAATGAACCGTCGATCGAGCCCTCGACGCGTTGCATCGGCTCCCTAACGTCGATGACGGCATCGAATTCGATGGTGGCTGCATCGGATGGCTCGTATTCGGTCACCTGTTCGCGGTAGCCCTCGATCAGCCTCCGGTAATCCATGCTCCGAGGCTAGCGGAGGCCCTGGGCGTGTTTCTCAGGCGTTTGCGGCGAGACGGTCGGTGTAAGGATGGTGCTCGCGTCGCAGCTCGGGTGACAGACGACGAAGCTGGACCTGCGACAGGGTCGGGATCTTCACCCGAACCAACAGCCGACCGCTTGCCCAACGAGCCAGGTCTTCACGCACCAGGGTCCTGAGCGCCTCGGGACGGAGAAGGGAGCGGTCGCGCTGTGCGGCAACGGCGAGACGCATGAGATCGGCGACCGCTCCCGGACCGATCGCAGCCGTCCAGAAGCGGCGCACGTAGGGGTCGTTGGTGGCAAACCCGGCTCGGGCATCCCCTTCCGGCCAAACCACAGGACGGATAGCGGGGCGCCGCGCCGCCGTGGGTCGGAGCGCCCGATAGAGATGGCGACCGGCGACGTCCGAAGGTGGCGCGGGTTCCCAGGCGGTGGGAGGACGAACACCGTCGAGGAGGGCTTCGGACGCCGCCGAGATCGTTGAGCGATCTGCCATGTCCATATAGATACAGATAACCGTAACTGACATCAAGAGCCATGACTGAAGATCGCGAAAGAACGTGGAACGCAATTCCCCCTGCTACTTGGTACTTGTTACTTGTTACTCGCTAAAAATTGGCTGGACCCCGACGAACACGGTGATGGTGTCACCGGGCGAGACCAGCGCTCCCGGGATCGGATCCGTGCTGATGACCCTGCTCCATTGCGTGGGGTCTGGCACTTCGACGTCGACCCTGACCCAGCTGAGAGTTACCGCGGTCTCCTCCTCGAAGAGGGTGAGTGCGCTCGGCACCTCGGTCACCGGCAACCCGATGAGGTCGGGGCCTTCGATCTCTTCGGGGATGCCGATCGAGATCTCGAGCGTCACCGCCGCCCCCTGTGCCAGCCCGGTCCCCGACTCCGGGTCAAGGCTGATGATGGTGCCCGGCTCTTCGAACGAGGGCACCTCGACGATTTCGACTCTGAGGTGGGCGGCGTACACCGCGGCCTCGATCGCCTCGAGCGTCATGTCCACGTTGATTCTGGGAACCCTGGTTCCCGGCACCGCGTAGTAAGCGCTCGTTCCGTCTGGGGGCTCAGGGAAGTCGAGCACCTCCAGGTCCTCGGTTAGGTAGAGCATGAATTGCTTCCACACCGGAGCGGCAACCGTTCCGCCGTAGGCCACGCGATGCGACTGCTCGCGTCCGTCGATGTCGTTCCAGACCGTGAAACCTCGCATCTCGACCGACCCGTCGGGGTGGCCGACCCACACCGCCGTGCTGTACTGCGGGATGAAACCGACGAACCAGACGTCGGTGTATTCGGTTGCCGTACCGGTCTTTCCGGCCTGGGGACGGCCGATGTTGGCATGCGGGTTCCCGGTTCCCCTAGAGACAACCTTTTCCAGCGTTGTGGTCACCGCAGCGGCGATCTGTTCCGACAACACCCTGACCGGCTGGGTGCGGTGCTGGTAGACGACGGTGCCCGACGCGTCCGTGATGCGCTCGATGAGGTACGGCTCGATGTAGTTGCCGCCGTTGGCGAACGTCGAGTACGCCGAGGCCATCTCGAGCGGGCTGACCGAGGCGGCACCAAGGGTGACCGAGTACACCGGCTTCATCGATGACTTGATGCCAAGACGGCCGGCCATCTCGATCACGACCTCCGGGCCTATCGCCTGGATCACCCTGGCATAAACGGTGTTGATCGAGGAGTAGGTTCCGGCCTCGAGGGTGGTGAGCCTGTGCGGCTCACGACCGGCGTTTAGGGGCGCCCAGATGCTGTTGTTGGCGTTCCCCCCACAGCCGGGAGCACCGCAGTCGATTGCGGCCGGGCTCGAGCGGTCCCAGTACGAATTGAGAGTGACCCGCCTTCCCTCCAGATCACCGTTCTCCAGAGCGGCTGCCAGCGTAAACGGCTTGAGCGCCGACCCGGCGTGGCGCCGACCCTCAATCGCCAGGTCATAAGGGCGCTCGCCGGCAGCGAGGTCGGTCCCGTACTCGATGCCGGAGGCAACCACCCGGATGGCCCCCGTGGCGTTCTCCACGGTGGCGATGGCACCGGTTGGCCCCCCGCTCCCTTGTCGGTACCACGCCCGCAGGATCCGGTTCGCTTCGGTCTGTAGGTCGAAGTCGACCGTCACATCGATGGTGAGCCCGCCGCCGCCGCTGCATGTGGTATCGGCAGCCGGACAGCCGAACACCGCCTCCTTGCGCTCGGTATAGGTTGTGCCGAGGCCGTAGCGGTTGGCGGTGTCGTCGAGAAGAGCCCTCCGCACCGCGATCATCACCTGGGGCGACAGCTCCTCGCTCTCTGGGTGCGGCACAACCCCGAGCGGCTGTGCCTTTGCCATCGTCGCCGCGTCCACGGTGATGAACCCGTTGTCGGACATCCGATCGATGGTCCGGTTGCGGGCTTCCAGGGAGTTCTGTGGATTTTGCCTGGGGTGATAGAAGGTGGGGCTCCGGATCGGGGTCACCAAGGTGGCGGCCTCGGAAACCGTCAGCTCGTCGAGCGACTTGCCAAAATACTCCTGTGCCGCGGCG
>CAXMPL010000105.1:0-17231 GCA_964195125.1 uncultured Kiloniellales bacterium
TCCTTGAACGACACCTGGAGCGTGGCCGACCGCTGGAACGGCTGGGCGATGTTGGTGATATCAAGGCCTTCCTCACGCGGGACCAGACCGCGCGGCACCCAGGAAATCGCAAAGTCCGCCGCCCCCGAGTCCAATACGACAGCGGGAACGATGTCCACCCCTCCCTCGAGAATCTCTACATTGAGCCCCAAGTCCTCGTAAAAGCCCTGATCAACCGCCGCGTAGTAGCCCGCAAACTGCGATTGGGTAAACCACTGCAGCTGCAGCGCGACGTCGGTCATCGCTTCGGGTGGTGCCGTCGTGGCGGCAGCGGCCGTGGTCGTCGTGGTGTCATCCGTGCTGCCGCAGGCTGCGGCGACCATCGCCAGCGCGGCAAACATCAGTGCCAAACGCGAACTGCTTCGTGTCAATCTTTTCATCGCTATTTCCTCCTCGGTTGTCCTGCCCCCGACGTCTGGCGTCACCCCTCGATTCCTTGGTTTACTGCTACCTGCCACGGCATTGCAAACCGCTCCAAGCCCCTGACGATGGCGAACAGGCCGATCCCGATCAGGCTCCCGGCGAGCACTGCGGCCCAGGCGTCTGTGTATCGGGCAAGACCGGCATTCTGGATGATCAGCGGCCCCAAGGCATCCTGGCGACCGCCGAAGTATTCGGCAACGATCGCTGCGATCACCGCCAGCGAAGCCGAGATCCTCAAGGCGCTGAAGAAGAACGGCATCGCATTCGGGACCCGCACCTCCTTGGTGATCTCCCACCGGCTGGCCCCGTACGACCGCATCAGGTCGATCTGATCCGGGGGGATGTCGGTGAGCCCCCGAGTCGTGTTGATGAAGATCGGGAAGAAGACCAGCAGCACCACAACCAGTTGGTTCGACCGCGGCGACAGCAGCCCGAACCAGGCGTTGAATATCGGAGCGAGGGCGATGATGGGAATGGCGCTGATGGCAACGGCAAGTGGGGTGATGGCTTCGTCGGCCAGGCGGTACCAGGAGACCGCCAGCGACAGCAGCACCCCGATGACGACACCGCTGATCAACCCTGTGATCACGATCCACCCGGTGCTGAGCACTGCGGTCCAAATCACCTCGCGATTCTCAACCGCGCTGGAGAGGATATCGCTCGGCGGGGGGAGGACGAAACCGTCCGGCTGCAGCACCCGAAGCGTCAACTCCCACAGCAAAAGTCCACCAAGCCCCACTACCAGCGGGGGTGAGATCCTGCCGAGCCGTAGCCAGAATCTCATTCGACGCTGTCCGGCCGGCGCAATGCTTCGCGCACCGCGGTTACTCGCTCGAAAAACTCTGGCGACTCGCGGGTGTCGAAGTCGCGTGCGCCCAGCTCGACTGGAAGCTCAGCAAAAAGGCGCCCCGGCCTCGGCGACATCACCATCACCCGCTCGGACAGGAACACTGCCTCCGGGATGGAATGGGTGACGAATACCACCGTCGTGTGGGTCTCGTCCCAGATCCGCAGCAGCTCGGTCTGCATGTGCTCTCTCGTCATCTCGTCGAGGGCACCGAATGGCTCGTCCATGAACAGGATCGACGGCTCGAACGACAAGGCCCGGGCGATCGCGACCCGCTGCTGCATGCCGCCGGACAGCTCTCTGGGGTAGTGACCACCGAACTCCTCCAGCTTCACCAGCGTCAACATCTCGCCCGCTCGCTGTCTCCGATCCCCCTTTGACCAACCCATGAGCTGGAGCGGTAGCTCGATGTTCTGCTGCACCGATCGCCAGTCGAACAGCCCGGCCGTCTGGAAGGCGATGCCGTATTCGCGATCGGCCCGTGCCTGATGTGCGGTCTTTCCGTTTACCGTGACCTCCCCCTCGGTCGGATCGAGCAGGCCCGCCATCAGGCGCAGCAGAGTGCTCTTGCCACAGCCGGAGGGCCCAATCAGGCTGATGAACTGGCGCTGGCCAACGGTAAGATTGATGTCCTCGAGGGCAACCACCTCATTGGGTTTGCCCCGGTTGAACACCTTGGTAACCGACACCGCTTCGACAGCAGGAGCCAGACGTGTGGTAGTCACGTCGACACCGATTCCTGAACCTTGGCCGCCCTGACAAAACGCTGCGACAGCGTCACCAGCCCGAAGGCGAAGATACCGAGGGCGGCGGCACCGGCCACCGAGACGTACAGCCTTTCTGGCCCCGTGGTGTATCGGCCGGCAAAGTCGAGGATGAGCCTCCCGAGACCGCCTCTGACGCCGGCCGAGATCTCACCAACGATGGCGCCGACAACCGCCACCGTCGCCGCCAGCTTGAACGCGGCAAAAAGATACGGCGTCGATGCCGGCAGGCGGAGCCTCACTAGGGTCTGGCGAGGTGTCGCCGCGTAGGACTCCATCAACTCCACATCCTCTGGAGCCGGCGAGTGCAGGCCCCTCAGACCGTTGACGGCAACGGGAAAAAACGTCAGGTAGGTGGCGATGAGCGCCACCGACATCCAATCCTCCCAGGTGAATGGCAACCAGTCCAGGCTGGTTCTCCCCCAGATGATGACGATGGGTGCGATCGCCACCAGCGGGATGGTCTGCGAGGTGACGATATATGGAGAGACTCCGCGCTCGAGCCAGCGCGACCGCAGCAGCACGACGGCGATGCCGATACCGAGAACCACACCGAGGAAGAACCCGAGCGCCGCCTCACGGAAGGTGAATAGTGCGGCTTCGAGAACGAACACGCCCAGCGGCTTCGCACTGTTGCGTTGCGGTGGCACACCCACTTCGGCAGCGATATCGAGAAGAGGTGGCATGGTCAGGTCGTCGGAACGAGGGAGAAACGATCCGACGACCGGCCACTCGGTTTGGGCGTCGTCGATGGCGCCACCAAAAGCCTTGTACCCGGTGTAGACGATGGCGAGCACTACCAGAAAGGAGAGGAACACGACCACACGGCGCGCCGCCATCCGAGTGGCGACCCGTCGTTCATAACGACGCACCTCTTCGGCAACGGCGGCGCTGGCGGCGGGGTCTGAAGAGGCGCCGAACGTCACCGACCGCTACACGTTCTCTGGGAAGCCGAGATCGACCTTGCTCGTCGCCGGATCCGGCCACCGACTCGTGATGACCTTGGCCTTGGTATAGAAGTCGACCCCTTCAGGCCCGTAGGCGTGGGACTGGCCGAACAACGAGTGTCCCCAGCCCCCGAACGAGTAGTAGGCAACCGGAACCGGAATCGGCACGTTGATCCCGACCATCCCTGCCTCGGCCTCGACCTGGAAACGCCTGGCGGCGCCGCCGTCTCGGGTGAAGATCGCGGTCCCATTCCCCCACTCGCTGTCTGAGATGAGCTTGATGGCGTCGTCGTAGCTGTCGACCCGGGTAACACCAAGCACCGGGCCGAAGATCTCGTCGTCATAGGCCCGCATCCCCGGCTTCACATGGTCGATCAGCGACGGGGCGAGGTAGAAGCCGTCGCCGCCGAACTTCTGGTCCCTCCCGTCGACGACGACCGTGGCTCCCTCGTCACGGGCACCCTCCACATACGAGGCCACCCGGTCTCGGTGCTCGGCGGTGATGAGCGGGCCCATCTCCGACGAGGGCATCGTCCCGTCCCCGACCTTGACCGCGGGGATTCGCTGCTGAATCGCGGCAACCAGCGGATCTGCTGCCGACCCAACCGCAACCACGACTGAGATCGCCATGCAGCGCTCCCCCGCCGACCCGTACCCCGCCGACACCGCGGCGTCGGCCGCCAGGTCGATGTCGGCGTCCGGCAGCACCACCATGTGGTTCTTGGCACCACCGAGGCCCTGCGCGCGTTTTCCGTTTTGGGTAGCCGTTTGGTAAACGTATTGGGCCACCGGGGTCGAACCGACAAAGCTGACCGCTCGAACATCGGGATGCTCGAGGAGGCGGTCCACCGCAACCTTGTCGCCCTGGACGATGTTGAAGACGCCGTCGGGGAGACCGGCCTCGGCGAACAACTCACCGATGAGCAACGTCACAGAGGGGTCCTTCTCCGATGGCTTGAGGATGAAGGTGTTCCCACAGGCAATCGCGTTGGGGTACATCCATAGTGGCACCATGGCGGGGAAGTTGAACGGCGTGATCCCGGCAACGACCCCAAGGGGTTGGCGCACGCTGTAGACGTCGACCTCCGTCGAAACCTGCTGGCTGAACCTGCCCATCAGATGCCGGGGGATGCCGCAGGCGTACTCGATGTTCTCCAAGCCCCGGCTCACCTCTCCCATCGAGTCGGAGAGCACTTTGCCATGCTCGGCGGTGAGCGCGGCCGCGATGTCGTCGCGATGGCTATCGACGAGATCACGGAACGCGAACATCACCCTGGTGCGGGTGGCGAGGGATGACTCGCTCCAAGCAGGGAAGGCGTGCGCGGCGGCTGCGACCGCAACGTCGACCTCTTCGATCGAGGCCAACGTGACCTCGCCGGTCTGCTCACCGCTAGCCGGGTTATACACCGGGCCGGTTCGCCCCGATGCTCCTGCCACCATCTCGCCGTTGATAAAATGGCCGATCTGTTTCATCGCTATCTCCTATGTTCGTTAGGGCCGCGGCCCCGCAGCCGCCCGAGGTAGGTAGAGGCCGTCGCCTTTGGTACCGAGGTACTCGTCGCCATCGATGATGACGTCGCCGCGAAGCATGACCGTCTCGACCCTGCCCTGCACCTCCATGCCCTCGTAACAGGAGTAGTCCACGTCCATGTGGTGCTCATCGACCGACTTGGTCCATCGAGCGTCCGGGTCGAAGATCACGATGTCGGCGTCGGACCCCACTGCGATCGTGCCCTTCTTCGGGTAGAGGCCAAACAGCTTGGCCGGTGCGGTGCAGCACACTTCGATCCACCGGTTCACACCGAACCTTCCCTGGGCAACCCCGCCGTGGTACATGAGTTGAAAACGGTCCTCGACACCGGGAAGCCCGTTGGGGATCTTGGTGAAGTCGCCAACTCCGAGCTGTTTCTGGGTCCCAAGGGTCGGGTGGTCGTCCATACAGAACGGGCAGTGGTCTGTAGAAACGACTTGAAGGTCGTTGGTTATCAGGCCGTTCCACAACGCGTCCTGATGCCCATCTGCACGCGGCCGGATCGGGGTGGAGCAGACGTACTTGGCCCCTTCGAACCCGGGTGCGGCGAGGTGCTCCTCCGCGCTGAGGAATAGATATTGGGGACAGGTCTCGCCATACACCGGCAGCCCACGGTCGCGGGCCATCGTCACCTCGTCAAGCGCCTCCTTGGCCGACATGTGGACGATGTACAGGGGCACACCGACGAGCTCGGCGAGGGCGATGGCGCGGTGAGTGGCCTCTCCCTCGGTGATCGAAGGGCGGGTCAGCCCGTGGTACATCGGATCGGTCTCACCGCGCTCGATGGCCTGCTCGCGAAGCACGTCGATGGCTATGCCGTTTTCGGCATGCATCATGATCATCGCACCGATGTCGGCTGCCTTCTGCATCGCCCGCAGGATCTCGCCGTCGTCCGAGTACAGCACCCCGGGGTAGGCCATGAACAGCTTGAAGCTGGTCACGCCTGCCTCCATGAGCTTGTCCATCTCGGCGAGGGTGTCCGCGTTGATGTCGCCGGCAATCATGTGGAACCCGTAGTCGATCGCACAGTTCCCGCTGGCCTTGGCCATCCAGTTCTCGAAGCCCTCCATCATCGACTCGCCCTTCACCTGGACGGCGAAGTCGACCATGGTGGTCGTACCTCCCCAGGCGGCGGCGCGACTCCCCGATTCGAAGTTGTCGGAAGCGACCGTTCCGCCGAACGGCAGCTCCATATGGGTGTGCACATCGAGGCTTCCCGGCACCACGTACTTGCCGGTGGCGTCGATGACGGTGTCGACGGCTGCCTCCCAGTCGTGCGACCCCGGTGCCGCGAGCCCGGTCACGATCGACCCTTCGATGTGCACGTCGGCATCGGTGGTGTCGATGGCGGTGACCACCGTACCGCCCTTGATCAGGGTGCTCATCGGCTGCTCTCCCTCTCTCGGCTCAGCTCAGATCCCTTATTGCGTCGGCGATGATGGCAGCTCCCTCCTCGGCTTCCTCGTCGGTGAGGCTCAGCGGTGGAGCCATGCGCAGCACGTTCCCGTACAGGCCACCCTTTCCGACAAGCAAACCACGGACCTTTGTGCCCTCCATCAAGGCCCCAGCCCGCCCAGGATCGGGTTCGGAGCCGCCAGACTCAACGGTCTCGATGGCCAGCATCAGTCCCTTGCCCCGCATCTCGGCTATCCACTCTGTCTCCTCGGCGATCGGCTCCAGGATCTCGCGGATGCGAGCGCCCTGCTTGAGCGCATTGCCCTGGAGGTCGTGGTCGAGCAGGTACTTGAGGTTGGCCAGCGCACCTGCCGTCGCTAACGGGTTGCCGCCGAACGTGGAGATCGAGTTGGCCTCGAAGGCATCCATGATCTCTGCGCTGGCGACCACGCCGCCCAGGGCCAGGCCGTTCCCAACCCCCTTGGCGAAGGTCATGATGTCGGGGGTGATGCCGTGTGCCTGGTACCCCCAAAAGTGCTCCCCGGTGCGTCCCCATCCGGTCTGCACCTCGTCGCTGATGAACAAGATGCCATGCTCGTCGAGGACTTCCTTGAAAGCACCGAAGAACCCGTCAGGCGGCAAAGCGAAGCCTCCGACGCCCTGGATCGGTTCGGCGATGAAGCAGGCAACGTCTCCAGAGGTCATCATGTCGATCACCTGGCGGAGGTCGTCGACGCAGGCTGCCGTAAACGCTTCGTCGTCGAGATGGCCGAAGGGGCTGCGCAGCCGGTAACCACTATGCACGAAACTGACGTTGAGCCCGGTATAGCTCGTCGGCGACCAAGATCGATTGGCGGTTACCGCAACGGCAGTGAACGATCGGCCGTGGTAGCTATTGCGCAGCGCCAGCACCTGGTTGGAACCCCGATGAGCCGTCGCCAACATGATGGCGGCGTCGTTCGCCGCAGTGCCAGAAGGGGTGAAGAACACCTTGGCGTCCGCGATCCCAGAAAGGTCTGCGATCTGCTCTGCCAACTCGACCATCGGTTGACTCAGATAGAGCGTCGAGGTGTGCAACACCTTGCCCGCCTGCTCCTGGATGGCCGCGGTTACCTCGGGGACGTTGTGGCCGGTGATAGTGGTGAGGATCCCGCCGAAGAAGTCGAGATACTTGTTTCCCTCGAGGTCCCAGACGTGCCTCCCCTCGCCCCGGTCGATGGCGATCGGCTCGTCGTAGTAGATCGCCAGCCATGCCGGCAGCGTCGCCCTGGTGCGTGCAAGAAGTTCTTCGTGGATGCTCATGCCTACGCCTCCGTCAATGGTGCGTAGGTGTCGGGCCGCCGATCCCGATAAAAGGCCCAGCCGTTCCTGACCTCTTCGATGATGTCGAGGTCGAGATCCCGGATCACCAACTCGGCCTTCTGATCCGATGCTTGGCCTTCGACGAACTGCCCACGCGGATCGGCGAAGTAGGACGACCCGTAGAAGTCGTCATCACCCAGCGGTTCGACACCGACCCGGTTGATCGCTCCGACGTAGTACATGTTCGCCACCGCCGCCGAGGTCTGCTCCAACTCCCACAGGTACATGGAAAGGCCCCGGGAGGTCGCAGACGGATTGAACACGATCTCGGCACCGTTGAGCCCGAGGGCGCGCCAGCCCTCTGGAAAGTGCCGGTCGTAGCAGATGTAGATGCCGACCTTCCCGACCGCGGTGTCGAACACCGGATAGCCGAGGTTCCCCGGCCGGAAGTAGAACTTCTCCCAGAACCCCTTGACGTGCGGAATGTGGTTCTTGCGGTACTTCCCGAGGTAGGTGCCGTCGGCATCGATCACAGCGGCCGTGTTGTACAGGAAACCGGCCTGCTCCCGCTCGTAGACCGGGAGAACCAGCACCATGTTCAACTCTTTGGCGAGCGCCATGAAGCGCTGTGTCGTCGGACCATCGGGGACGGCCTCGGCGTAGTCGTAGTACTCGGTGTCCTGCACCTGACAGAAGTACGGCCCGTAGAAGAGCTCTTGAAAACACATCACCTGGGTGCCTTCGGCGGCTGCTTCCCTGGCATATTTCTCGTGGGCGTCGATCATCGACTCTTTGTCGCCGGTCCAGTCCGTCTGGACGATGGCGGCACGCACCATCCTTGACATTGCTCGCTCCCTCCATGGCCGAGGATACGAAACCGCGCGATAGCGCAGCCTCTCGTTTCACTATACGGTGCCACGGCTTGGTCGACAGCGGGTCCGCGGCGAAAGCGGTTCAAACAACGACGTCGTAGGTGGTCTGCACAAGACCGTTGATAAAGGACACGCTGTTGACGTGGCGAAGGTGGATGTCGGCATCGACGGCGCCGAACAGCGGGATGCCGCTACCGAGAAGCACAGGGAGGGTGGTGATGATCAGCCGCTGCACCAATCCGGCGCTCAAGAAAGACTGGATCGTGGCACCGCCGTCCACGTACACGTGGTCGACACCGCGGAGCGCCAACTCCTGGGCGAGCACAATCGGCGACTGTTCACGCGCCTCGACTAGGTGGGCGAGCTCCGCCGGAATCTCGATCGGACGGTGGGTGAGCACGATGACCGGCGTATCACCATATGGCCACTCTCCGATCGCCATCACTGTGTCGTAGCTGTTGCGGCCCATCACCAGCATGTCAACCGAATCCATGAAAGCGGCAAAGCCGTAGTCCTCATTGCCTTCGTCGCCACTCGGGCCCAGCCAGTCGACGGCTCCGTCGCTACGAGCGATATACCCGTCGAGGCTTGTCGCCACGAACGCCGAGGTCTTCACCGGATCACGGCTTCTCTGGAGGATGACCGAGCGCGTAGAGCGCCGGGAACGAAAAGATACCGGTGCTGTGCGCATCCGGGGAAAAGACGAAGTTCACCGCATAGCCGCCGACCAGCTTGGTCGTGGTGATCGTGACCGGCTCCGGACCGGCGAGAACCTCCTCTATCTTTTTCTGCCCGAAGGGTTCCCTGCACTCGGCGCACTGGCACGCCGCCCGCAGCTGTGAGGCGGAATACCTGGAAACGGTGCCGTCCTCCCAATTGATGACAACCTCGGCGCCCTCGGACACCTCGACACGCTCGGGGACGAATGATGGATCCACCAGCCGAGCGTACCGGTGGCCGGACGATGCGCTGCCCAACCGACGCCTGTGCTGGTGCATGCCTCGACCACGCGGCCGCGGCCGACGTCCAACCGTTCGCTTGACGGACGTTCAGTCTTCGGTCTGGTGTCCGACCAGCGCGGCGCGGAACGGATGCAAGCTGGCACGGAAGAGCCCGCTCGAAACGAACGGGTCCTCCTCCATGAACCGCCTGGCATCGTTCTCCGATTCGGCGCGGAATATGACGATGGCGGGCCCGATGCCGTCCTGGCTCCGCCCGGCGAGAATCACTCGGCCCGCCTCGGTTGCCTCGCGGAGGCGCTCGTAGTGCTCGGTGGAGATACCGTCGTCGGCTTCGGTCCATGCGGATGGATCCGTGGCGAGCTCCGGCCGATCACCGGGGTGGAACTGGTAGAGGAACTCGGTCTCCGCTGAATCTGTCATGTGGCCCAAAGCCTACGATCTCGGCACGGTCTCGAGGCCGGTACCGTATCGGAGTCCATGACGAACGCCACACAGCACAAGGCGGCGGGCGCCACCTGGGTCGGCGAGTCGACGCACCCGGACTCCGGCGCCGAGCACTGCTACGGATTCGGGGAAATGCAGGAGGGGCCCCCGCCGTGAGCGCGCTTCGGGCCACCGGTCTGGGCCGGGGCACACTCGAATGGTCGGAGATCGATTCGATCGCCGATGGCGCTGGCGATGGCGGCGACCCGGCGGCGACCGATACCACCGCCGCCGTAGCGGTGGCATCGATCCTCGAGCACCTCGTCATCGATCCTGCTGCGACCCATTGTTCTGTGGTGAGCCGGGATGGTTCGTACTCGGCTTCGATCCCGCTCGATGAGCTGCGCGATGGCGGGTGGCTGGCCTATCCCCTCGACGGCAAGACGCTCACCGGCGATCTCGGCGGTCCTCTCCGCCTCACCGTCAGGCAGGGCACCACGTTGTGCTGGAACGTCAAGGACGTGGGGGAGCTTCGCTTCACCGCGGGTAAGGAGCCGGACAGCGTCCCTGAGAAGCCAACCCACTGAAGACAGACCACGGATGTGACGCTGAACATTCGGCTTCCCCGACCCGGAGGTGGAACATATCAAAGCGGTGGTTCGCCGGGCGCGGGCTGCTCGGAGCCTCGTGCGACCGGCGTTGGCGCCAGCCTCATCGCGCTCAACCGGTGACTTTCGGGGCATGGCTCGAACCGGTGACTTGGATACCGCATCGTCTGGCCCCGGAAACCTTCAGCGAGGTGCATGCGCGACACGCCGAGAATCCCCGACCTGTATGGGTCACCGGCACGAGACCTCTGCTCAGCGGGGGAGAAGACCGTTGATCAGTTGGGGGACGACCCTGTCGGCCGTCTCTTGTGCATCGAGAGTGCCGTTCATGATCAGCGCCTTCATCGAGACCATGTGGAGGGCACCCATGATCGCGTCGGCCGCCACATCGACGTCGGTGAACGTCAATTCGCCGGTGGCCCGGCCCTCGATCAAAACCTCCCGGAACGGCGCCATCACGGTTCGATCCATGTTCGCCATCAGTTCGGCATGGTCTTGGCCGGACTTGATCGCACCCGGTAGCTCGAGGCACATCTTCGGGTACTCGGCGAAGGCTCCGATTACGGCGGTCATTACGTTCGCTAGGCGATCAGCCGACGTTCCCTCAGATGCAGCGGCTTTCTGGATGGCGGCACGTGTCCTATCCATCAGGTCATTCAGATAGAACTCGACCAGGTCGTCCTTGCCGGATAAGTAGTAATAGAGGGTCGCCCTCGGTATTTCGGCGATCCTGGCAACATCGTCGACGCTGATGTCGAACCCGGATCCTTTCGGTATCTGATGCGAGGCATCCAGCAATTTGTTGGCCAGATCCTCCGGCAGCTTCTTCATTTCACGCTCTTTGTTTTGACAACTCAGAAGATACAACAGATATTATCTCAAACTTTATTCCAGACATGGGAATAGACGACTGTCTAAGCGGTTTGTACGCTTGTCCAGATTGGTATCTGGATACGAATTGCTCGTAGGTCGTTCAGGAGGAGAGAGAAACATGTCAACCACATTTGACCAAAAACCGGGGGAGACGATCTCGGAGTCGCGTCGCTGGTTGGTGCTGGCGGTGATGTCGGTCGGAACCCTGATCGTTTTCATCGACAACACTGTCGTCAACACAGCCCTTCCCGCGATATCGGTCGACCTCGGCGCATCGACCGCCACCCTGCAATGGGTGGTTGATTCGTACATCCTGATATTGGCCGGGGTCTTGCTGTTGGGTGGGAGTCTCGGAGACAGGTTCGGAAGAAAACGATGGATGACAGTAGGTCTGGTCGTCTTCGCGGCCGGAGCTGCGGGCGCTGCACTGGCAACAACGAGCGGAGCGCTCATTGTGTTCAGAGGCGTCCAAGGATTGGGCGCTGCTCTGGTACTGCCGGCAACTCTCTCCATAATCACCAACGTCTTTCCCCGAGGGGAGCGGGCCAAGGCGATCGGGATCTGGACCGCCGTTGGCGCCCTTGGCGTCGGTATTGGCCCGGTCCTCGGCGGATGGCTTGTCGACAACATCGGATGGAGTTCGGTCTTCTGGCTTCACCTTCCGATCCTGGGTCTTGCGCTGATCGGGATGCTGTTTGTACCCGAGTCGAAAGACGAGCGGAACCTTGGCCTTGATGTGCCAGGAGCCATACTCGTCACGACGGGGCTTATCGCACTTGTTTACGGCATCATCCAGGGACCAGCAGCTGGGTGGTCATCGCCTGAGATCGTTGTTGCGTTCGGGCTTGCCGTAGTCCTGCTGACTGCCTTCGTCATCGTCGAGGTGAAGAGCGACGCGCCGATGCTGCCGCTGCGGTTCTTCCGCCAAAAGGACTTCACGGGGGCAGTTTTGACACTGGGCCTGATCTTCTTCGGCATGCTGGTGACCTTCTTCTTCCTGACACAGTACTTCCAGATCGTTCAAGGGCGCTCGGCCTTTGGAGCCGGGCTTCTGATCATCCCGGTGTCGGTCGGAATGATGCTGGGTGCGCCGTTGTCGGGTGTCCTGGTGAAGAGGATCGGTCCTCGGTACCTGGTGCTTGCCATGGCCGGGGCAATGATCACCGGTGTCCTGTTGCTGACAGGAGTTGAGGTCGACTCCTCGACCCTCTCGGTGATCATCCCACTCACCATCTTCGGATTTGGTGCCGGACTTGGCTTGCCCGCTCTCACCGACACCGTGATGGCCGCGGTGCCCGAGACCGATGCCGGGGTGGGGTCGGCGGTAAATGACTTCAGCCGCGAACTGGGAGCCGCTCTCGGTATCGCCACCATCGGATCCTTCGTATCGAGCCTCTACAACAACAACATCAATGATGCCCTCGCCGGCACGCTGCCCGACGAGATCGTGGATTTGGCCGGTGAAAGCATCGGAGTCGCCACCGTTACCGCGGCCAGGCTCCCCGAAGACGTAGGAGCCACCGTCGTGTCGGCTGCCAACCAGGCGTTCATCGATGCTATGAGCACCGGCTTTTGGCTGTCGGCCATCGTTCTCGCAACAGCGGTTGTCATCGCATTCACTCTCATCCCTCGGCACATGAGAAAAGAGCAGGCAGGCCAAGAACTAGAGGTCGGCGACCCCGGGGACGAGATCTCCGAACCGGCCATGGCTTAACCAAGAAAGAGAGGATCACGCCAAGAGACACCGATCGGCCGGTCGTAATTGTTACCGGCGCATCGCGAGGCCTGGCCAAGGCGATCGCACTCGGGCTGGGGAAGGTTGGATGCTGCCCGCTCCGGCCACGGCTCCTCAAACTGGATTGGTCGACACATACCTGATCGCACCTTATTTGCGGAGCTCGAAGGCCGGTGAGTCGGGCGTGCTACCGATGGTCCGCCTCGGACTGGGCGTCGCTCGGCCCAGCGCTCTCTGCTTCGAACCAGGCGTGAAGTCGTCGAAAGCCCTCGGAGAGGCTCACCACGGGCTCCCATCCCAGCGCTCGCCGGGTTTCGCGCTGGTCGAACCAATGTGCCGTGCCGAGCTGCTCTGCGAGGAAGCTGGTCATCGGCGGATCATCTTGCCTCCCCCGGCGCTCCCAGATCCGCTCCACGGCAAGCCCGCCAGTCCGTGCCACCGTGTATGGCACCTTTATCCGGGGCGGCTGGAGACCGGCGGCGATCACGATCCTGTTCACCAGCTCGCGCACCGGTCGCGGTTGCCCGTTGCTGACCACCAGGGCTCTCCCCCCAAGCACGGGAGCTCTGTCGACGGCAGCGATCAGCGCGTCTGCTGCGTTGTCGATGTATGTGGTGTCGATCAGAGCCGCCCCCGATCCCACGATGGCAAGCCGGCCCGCTCTGGCCCTGCGTACGATCCGCGCCACGAGCTGGGTATCGCCTGGCCCCCAGATGAGATGAGGCCGGATGGCGACGACCGCAAAACTGGGTGAGTCTGCCGCGAGCGCTACCAGCTCAGCCTGCGCCTTGCTTCTGGCGTAGTGACCACGGGCTCGATCCGGGTCGGCCGCACCGGCCGGTGCTCCGACCAGTGACCGCCCGCCGTGGGCGACCGATGGGGACGAAACGTGCACGAACCGGTTGACTCCAGCTTCTCGCGCCGCATCGATGACGTTCTGCGTTCCGCGGACATTGGTTTCTTCGAACTGTGACCATGAGCCGGTCATCGCGACCCGCCCCGCTAGGTGGACGACCGCTTCCGCCCCGGCCACGGCAACGTCGATTGCGCTGCGATCTGCAACATCACCAAGATGCTCGGCTGTGCCGAGTCCGCTTGGCCGCCGCTGGAACGTGGCCACGATGTCCTCTTGATCATGCAACCGGGTGACAACAGCCCGGCCGATCAGACTCGTTGCTCCAGTCACCACGACTCTCATATACGGCCCACCCGACCGCCGGCCAGGACCCTCTCTGCCCAGCGGGAGATCCGGGTACGATCGATCTTCGAGTTGTGCCGTTTGTCGACGGGAAGCGACGGGGCCGTCATGACGGCGGCCACGTCTGCAGCGTCCACCTTGGCCCGGACCAGGTCGGCCAGATCCTCGTCGGCCAGATCCGGAAGCCGACTGCGATCGACAGGAACCACGACAACAACAAGCTGCTGGGTACCGACAGGACCGACTCCAACCACGGCAGCGTGGGTGACCTCGGGGAGGGCCGAGACTGCGTGCTCGATCCCGACGGGAGTCACCGGGCCGGCGGCGGTCGTCACGATGTGCCCCATCCTGCCCTCGATCCACAGCCGCCCTGTGCCATCGAGGTGACCGACGTCTCCGCTGCGATGCCAGCCAGCAGGTTGGGAGGCTGCATGCTGGGTCATCCACAGCTTGTCGTAGCCATCCCTCATATGGGCGGCGCGGATACACACCTCGCCGACGACTCCATCCTCATTGGTGAGCGGCCCGGTTGCTTTGCCTACGGAATCGAGGGCGCTGATTGCCACCTCGACGCCGCGTACCGGGATCCCCACGCAAACTCCATTGCCCTGTGCCGCTGCCTCGATCTGCGCGAGGCTGATGTCCGCAACGGGCAACACCTCGGTCATGCCGTATGGGGTATGAGGCTCGGCGTTTGGCATGAGCTCGCCGACCTCTCGCAAGACCGCGACGGGGACGGGTGCCCCGGCCGACATCAGCAGCCGTACCCCCTGGAGCGCTGCTGCCTGGTCGGACGACATCCCACCTGCGGTCTCCGCAACATTGCTCAGGGCTGCGGGCGAAGCGAACACGAGCGTCGCTTGTACCGCCTGAACCGCTTCGGCCAGAGCCGGTGCGGTGAGGCTGCCCGGGGCGGTCACCTCCATATCGGGCACCACCGAGGGAATGCCCATTGCCGGACCGAACAGGGCAAAGGGCCCAAAGGCAGCAACCAGACTGTCGCTGGGCCCGATGGCATACAGGTCGACGAGGGCGTCACGTTGCGCCTCGAGCTGGTGGTGGCGATAGGAGACGCCCTTGGCCGGGCCCGTTGCTCCTGAGGTAAACCCGATGACGGCCTCATCGAGGGATGTCGGTGTTGGAGGCGCCGGCTGCCTCTCGCCGCGGCGGCGCAGATCATCGAGGCTGGCCCGAACCTGGAGCAGGCGCGCCCGAGCCGGATGCAAGCTCGTTGTCGAGATTCGGCCGCCGGGCCAGCGCAAGGCCCGTGCCGCGGCCAGGGCCCGGGGAATCCCAATGAGGTACTCCGGGTCGGCGCTCGTCAGCGCCCGGCTCATGCCGCGCACTCCAAGGCCTGCATCGGCGACGACAACCACGGCTCCCATCCGCCAGCAGCCGTAGATACACACAGCCAGATCGATCCCCGGTGGCACCAGCACGGCGACCCGATCCCCTTTGGCAACGCCTAGGTCGACAAGCCCTGCCGCCACCCGCCTGACATCCGCATCGAGCTCATCAAACGTGATCGATCTCTTCACCCCGCCGGACCCCATCTCGACGACGGCAACGTCATCGTCGGCCGAGCGCCGGTTGAGCGCAGCCCACGCCCGTTCTCGATCCGGCGTAGGTGGCGTCGCCGCGACCGGGTGTTCTAGCTGAGCGACCCAGGCGTGGACCGCGGAGGCGACGTCGGCATCTTCGGGTACGAGGTGGCCGGCGCCGGTGAACCGGTGGATCTCAGATCGAGGCAGCCGCGCCGCCAGATCACTCAGATACCGATCGGAGAAGATCGGGTCCGACGGTCCCCACAGAAGCAGCGAAGGGACCTTGGCGAGTTGGTCGAGGTCGGTGGCAACCCGATCCATTGCAGAGAAGCTCGGGTGATCCTCGGCCAGCGGGATATCCTCAACGAAGGTGGCTATCGCTGCTCTCCGATCGGCACTGCGATAAGGAGCTTCGTAGGCGTCACGGATCGCCCTGGCGAGCCGCGGCTTGGCCAGCGCCATCGTCCCGCGGATGAAAGCAGGGGTGGCGACACATGCTGCCTCCAGAATCCCGCGGGTTCGGACGATCCGTATCAACCCGGGCGCCGGCGAGCCCGCAGGTATGGATACTCCCGTGTTCATCAGCACGAGCCCTGCCATCTGGTCGATGTGCCGTTCGGCCCAGCCGAGTGAGATCGGACCACCCCAGTCATGGCCAACGGTCACCACCGGTCCCGTCAAGTCCAGCTCGTCGGTGACGGCCCCCAGATCCTCGATGCGTTGTTCGAAGCGGCGGGTAGTCGCGGTGCGCTCCGAATAGCCCATGTCGAGCTGGTCGAGCGCAATCACCCTCACTTTGGGTGGGGCGCCGGCGATCAGGTCACGCCACAGATACGACCAGGTCGGGTTGCCGTGTACGCACAGCAGGGTGAGCGCGGGGTTCACAACCTGGTTGTCGAGCACGTGCCAGGTTCGGCCGATCAGGTCGAGTCCCGGCGTCTCGACGAGCCGCGACCATTGTGGTTGGAGACCGACGAGACCGGAAGTGGGCAGTTCGGCGGGCGAAGTCGGACCGGCGGTCACCAGATCAGTTCGATCCCCGATGCGTTGATGCCCGATCCGATCCCCATCAGCAACACCCCGTCCCCGGCCTCGAGAGAATCGACTTCGCGGGACAGCGTGATCGGAATCGAGGCAGGGCCGACGTTGCCGAGGAAGGGAAAAGTGAGGGGCACCTTGGCGATATCGATTCCAAGCGTCTCACACATCATGTGCGTGGCCCTCTGCGAGATTTGGTGGATGACATAGCGGTCCATGTCCATCCAGCCCATTTCCGCCGCCGCATCACCCCAAGCCATCTTGGTGACGAGGAGACCGGCATCCAAGAGGGCTTTGGAGTCGGTGTGCATCTGGTCGAGGCTCCCGACGCACAGGTTGTGGTGGCTGGTATCGGCCCTGGCTACCCCACCGACCACCCTATGGCTACCGGAGTTCTCCGAATGGCGCCCGACGACCGCGGCCGCACCCCCCGACCCGAGTGTCAGCGTTGCGAACTCGGCGAAGATGTCGGCCATCGTCGCATCGGGGCCGGAGAGCCGTGCCAGAGTTCTTTCTTGGATGAGGCGGCTCCCCTCGCCGTCGACGATCAACGCGTAGTTGATCTGACCGCTGTCGACCATGTTTCCCGCTACCTGGAGTGCGTTGACGAACCCAAGGCAGGCATTGGACAGGTCGAAGTTAAGACACCAACTGGGAAGATCGAGGGCATTGTGGACCGTGACCGCAGAGGACGGTTCCAGCCGGTCGCGACATACCGACGTGTCGATCA
>CAXMPL010000106.1:0-10897 GCA_964195125.1 uncultured Kiloniellales bacterium
AGGCTGGCACGGCGGAGGGGAGTATGTGCGGTGGGTACGTAGCGCCGCCGATGTCAAGCCGGCGGTCGAATGGCTCTCCGCGCACGCAGAGACCGTGCGGGTCATGCCCTTCCTCGACGGGATCCCGTGTTCGATCCACGGTTTCAACACACGAGACGGAACCGCAGTCTTCCTCCCGGTGGAGTTGATCATCTTCCGCCACGCCGAGGCGTCGGAGCTCATCTATGCGCGGGCGGCGACCTTCTGGAACCCGCCAGGGACCATCCGGGACGAGATGCGCCGGGCAGCACGGGACATGGGCGCGTTGCTCTCCCAGCGGGTCGGCTATCTCGGCGGATTCGGCATCGACGGCGTAGCGACTCGAGATGGCTTCCGCCCCACCGAGCTGAATCCTCGGATCTCGATCGGCCACTGGATCCAAGCCAGAGCAGCCGAGGTGCCTCTGACCGGCATAGAGCGGCTGCTGTTTGCCGGTGACCTCGACATCGCCGCCGCCGAACTCGAGGAGATGGTGACATTGGTCGCCGAAAGGAAGCGGGGCGGCGGCACGTTGTACCTACTCGCAGGAGAGTACGAGGCCGCAAAGACCGGTGTCGTGTTCTCTGGGAGCGGGGCAGTAGCAGTCGACGTCGACGAGCCAAACGACGCCACCATGCAGATCGGCCCCGGCGCCTACGGCTCCATCATCATCATGCGCCTCGACCCGGAGCGGAATCCGATCGGCCCGTCGGTGGCACCCCGGGCGCTCCAGGCCATCGCCCTGGCCAGGGATTTATGGGACGTCGAGGTTCCCCCGCTGGAGCCGGCACCCGACTTCTTTTCAGAGGATGGCTTGGAGCAGCCATAGCGCACCCATCCCGGTCACGATGGTGGCCGCCACGCTTCTGGTGCGCCACGCTACCGCCAGCGCGATCACCGTGGCCAATGCGCGCGGGTTCGCGGCGGGTGCAACGACGAGATCTCCGTCTTGCAGCAACACCGCAGGGGCGACGAGGGCGGCGAACACGGCAGGGGGGACGTAACGGAGCGGAAGCAGCGCCCATTCGGGAACCGCGCGCTCGCCGACGAACCCGATGAGCGAAAAGCGCAGCAAGTAGGTGCCAATCCCGATGATGAGGATGACCAAGGCCGCGCTCATCGCATGATCCTGTGGGCCAGCACGCCGGCGGCGACGCCGCTCAGTGCGCCGATGATGAGACCGAGCCCGTAAGGAGCCGAAATCGCGATCACTGCTACCACCCCACCGACGATGGCGGCGACGAAGTCGGGCCGACTGGGCACCGTCAGCACCAGCAAGGCCACGAACACCAGCGGGATGGCGAACTCGAGCGACAACGATTGTGGGAGTTGCCCCCCGACAACGATGCCGGTCAGGGTGGCGAGCTGCCACGACCCCCACAGGGTGAGGGCGGCTCCGGTGAAGAACCGCCGCTTGTACGCCGGATCGGTGGCGTCTTGATATCGAACGATCGACACCGCAAACGCCTGGTCGGTCAGCACATAGGGAAGGGCGTACCGCGCCCAACGCGGGAACTCGCCGAAGTGTGGAGCCAGCGCCGCGCTGTACATCACATGCCTGGAGCCGATGACCAGCGCGGTCGCGATCACCACTGCTGCCACCACGCCTTCATCGAGGAGCTGGATGGTGGCCAGCTGAGCGGCCCCGCCAAAGATCACGATCGAGGTCGCATATCCGAGCACGGGCCCGATCGAAGAATCGGCGGCGACGATGCCGAGCACCAGCCCGAATGAACGACGCCGATCAGCAGCGGCCACACTGCTTTGCTCCCGTCGAGAAACGCTTCTTTCACCTGCATCAGCGAGCGACTCCTATGGCAAGTCCAGTTCGATGAGGACGCCGTCGTCATCGGCACCGTCGGCGATGACGCGAAGCTCGACGGTCCCCGATGGCCCGTCGGAGATCGTCATCGCAAAGGCGCGCCAGACGTGCTGGTCGGTCGCGGTCGACACCGACCGGGACACGGCCACTCCGCCACCATCGCTCAGTGTCACGGAAACGGCTGCTACGCCGGGAGCGGCGTATCCGATGACCTGGACCGGGTACAGACCGGGCCCTGGGAGCGGACTGGCAACCACGACGCCGTTTCCTGCGTCGGGTGCGCTCCCAAGCGGGTCGTCAGATATCGGTCGGAGATCGACGACGAGCCGCGAAGGGGAGGACGTCGTGAACGCCCGCGCTGCGGCCCGCGCCGCAAGGTGCACGTCGACCACAAGGCCGTCCTCGATGCCCTCGACAACATAGATCCGGTCAGCCAGGGACCCGGTGATGACGCTGTCGCCGATGGCAGAAGCCTCCACCTCGTCGGGCAGCGAGATGCGCACGATGCCGGAATCCGGCGCAAGGGTCACCCCGACCGGGCCGAGGCGTGTGGCCGGTGAGCCGCCGTCGGCGAGGAACTCGATCACGATGCGCTCGCACTCCTCCTCGCGCTGCCAACGGATTCCACCGATTGTGGTGGCGTCCGGTCGCGGGCTGTCCAGGGCGGCGACGATGCCTTGCGCGGCAAAGGGGAGGGTCCCGGCGAGACAGTCGGGTACCGAGGCCGGTGCAACGGTTGTCGACGTCGGCTCCTGGGCGGTCGTCGTCGGTGAGTCGGCCGGCGGTGTAGGGGTGCATGCGGTCAGGGTGACCGCAACGACCACTACGGCGGGGGCCCAATTCATGGCGGCGAGCCTACCGGTGCAAGGGTTTTCGCAGTCTTTCTTGGTGAGGCGACGTCACCGAGATACTCGTAGTGTGATAGCTTCGCTCGATGCCCTTCCCGGCACCAGAGCCCGACTACGCCTTACGCCTTCTCGGCGGCGATCTGCCCGCCGAGTCGCTGTTCGCCGAAGCAAGCCGCCTCCGTGACGAAGGCAAGGGAAGAACCGTCACCTTCAGCAAGAAAGTCTTCGTCCCACTGACGACCTTGTGCCGGGACACCTGCACCTATTGCACTTTCGCCAAGCCGCCCGGCGCCGGTGGCGAGTACCTCACGCCGGAGGATGTCATGGCGATCGTGGCCGCAGGTCAGTCCCATGGCTGCACCGAGGCGCTGTTCACTCTCGGTGACCAGCCGGAGGAACGTTGGGAGACCGCCCGCAATTTCCTCGCCGATCGTGGTCACGACACAACGCTCGACTACGTCCAGGCGATGACCGAACGCGTGGTCGCCGAAACCGCGCTGTTCCCACACGCCAACCCCGGGCTCATGGGCGAAGGCGCCCAGCGGGCACTGCGACCGTCCAATCCGTCGATGGGGCTCATGCTGGAGAACTCGTCGCCGCGGCTCATGGAGCCGGGAATGCCGCATCACAACTGTCCCGACAAGGAGCCTTCCGCTCGGATCGCCACCATCGAGGCGGGGGGAAGGGCGAAGGTGCCATTCACCACCGGGATCCTGGTTGGGATCGGAGAGACGCCTGCCGAGGTCGTTGACAGCCTGTTCGTGCTCGAAGAGCTCAGCAGGCGGTTGGGGAACATCCAGGAGATCATCGTCCAGAACTTCCAGCCGAAGGCCGACACCCTGATGCGGAACGACCCGGCGCCGAGCGTCGAGTACTTCGCCAAGGTGGTGGCGGTTGCCAGGTGGATCTTCGGCCCGGAGATGAACCTCCAGGTGCCACCAAACCTGACCGCCGATTTCGGCATCTACCTCGACGCCGGCATCAACGACTGGGGCGGGGTTTCACCGCTCACCATCGACTGGGTTAACCCGGAGGCCCCTTGGCCGCATCTCGACAAGCTAGAGTCGGCGACCGAGGCGAGAGGGTTTGAGCTGAGGCAGCGCCTCCCTGTGTATCCAGAGTTCATCACCGAGGAGTGGATCGATCCCGGCCTCATAGAGCAGGTGCGCTCGGCCACGGACGCTGATGGGTACGCCGCCACAGCGCAGCGGGCATCTGCATGACCACCGTCACCTTCCTACGGCTGCGACCGGCCGATCACCCTTCAGAGAAGTGGGCTGCGGCGCGACACCGCGAGGGTTCGACCACGGTGGAGGTGGACGACCTCACCGATGCCGACCGCAGCTCCGCCCTCGCCGGCGGCCTGCTTCCGGTGACCGCCGGCACCGGCGGATCGTCGCCGGCCGGCTACGTCGTCGATCCGGCGGACGCCATGGAACTGTTGTCCGAGGGGGTTCCCGGCTGGCGGATCACCGTCGCCGCCACCGACGATCGAGAAGCTACCCTCGATGCCCTTGCCAGGACCGGGGCCGCCTATCTGCGGGTGGGACGGCGCCGGGTCGCATGGGGCGTAGAGCTGGCGATTCTTCCCGGCATCGACACCAGGGTCTCCGTGTTCGTCGACACGGTCGAGGACGCGGTTGTCGCGGCCGAAGCCGGAGCGACCGACCTGCTGCTTCGCGCCTGGGACACCGAATCGCTCGCCCAGCTTCGCGATGCGCTATCCGGCTACTCCTTCGTGGAGCGGACCGCCCTGCCGCCGGGCGTTCCCATCGACGAGGCTCGGGAGCGACTGGATCGGGACCTGTTCAAGGCGTGGCTCGACCAGATCGACGGCGCAGGAACCGCCAGGCCACGAACCGAATGGGCACCGGGCAAGGACCTTCCTAGCCCTCACCCGCCGGCACGGTTCTCTAACCAGTGGCCAGACGCGGCATGGCTCAACGCGACGAGCCAGGGGATCCAGGGCGCCTCCCACGAGGTTCGCCTCATCCTGGAACGGTCGCTCGAAGGCGCCAGGCCGACTCGGGACGAGCTGGAACGACTGTTCCTGGCTCGCGGCGCCGAGGTCGACGCCATCGCCGGCGTCGCCGACACTCTGCGGCGACGCACCAACGGCGACACGGTCACCTACGTCGTCAACCGCAACATCAACTACACCAACCAGTGCTATTTCAAGTGTGGGTTCTGTGCCTTCTCCAAGGGCCCGCGGTCGCTCAACCTGCGCGAGGACCCCTACCTGCTGACGATCCCCCAGGTGGTCGAGCGATCCGTCGAGGCATGGGGCAGGGGGGCGACCGAGGTGTGCCTCCAGGGAGGCATCCACCCCGAGTTCACCGGCGAGTTCTACGTGACCGTGGTCGAAGCCATCAAGGCGGCGCTGCCCGATATGCACATCCACGGCTTCACTCCGCTCGAGGTGTGGCAGGGGGCCGACACACTGGGGATGCCGGTACGCGATTTCCTCATCATGCTGCGCGATGCAGGGCTGGGCACCCTCCCCGGAACTGCCGCCGAAATCCTTGACGACAGGGTGCGCGCCCACCTCTGCCCCGACAAGATCCGGACGTCGCAATGGGCGGAGGTGATGCTCACCGCTCATGAGCTCGGGCTGCGGTCGACGTCCACCATCATGTTCGGCCACATCGACGACGCCGCATCCTGGGCCAACCACCTCGAAGTGTTACGAACGATCCAGGAACGGACTGGAGGCTTCACCGAAATCGTGCCGCTTCCCTTCGTGCATATGGGTGCCCCGATCTATATTCGCGGCCGGTCGCGACCAGGCCCCACCTGGGACGAGATCGTGCTCATCCATGCGGTGTCTCGGATAGCCGTAGACGGCCTGATAGAGAACATTCAGGGGTCGTGGGTCAAGCTCGGGCTGGATGGGGGAACCAAGCTGCTCGATGCCGGGTGCAACGACCTCGGGGGAACGCTGATGGGCGAGCTGATCTCGGCCGCCGCCGGTGCGTCGCACGGCACCGAGACCATGCCAGAGGACTTCGAGGCGGCGATCAGATCCGTCGGCCGCGCACCCCAGCAACGCTCAACCTTGTACGCACCGGTCGAGGCCAGGACGCGCGGCTGACGCCATTGCACGTCTAGCATTCGCCCATGGCGGTCCCATCGCTGCAAACGAGAGATGCGCTGCTCGAGGCGGCGAAGCACCTGTTCGCTGAGCTGGGATACACCAGGACGTCGCACGCCGACATCTCTGCCGAGGCCAAGATTGGACGTACCACGTTCTATGAGCACTTCGCCTCCAAGGAAGATCTGCTCGTCCAGCTGGTCGAACGCGATCTGCCGGCCTTGATCGACGAGATCCTTGACTCTGTCACCTCCGATCTCCCGCCAGATGTCCGGATGCGCGAGCTCACCATTCGCTTTGTCGAGTTCGTCGGTACGGACCACCTCGGCCTCATCCTCCATACCGAGGTGCCGCGGCTTTCGCTCGATTCTCAGGTCGCCATCGCCGCCACCCACCGCAGGTTGTCGACCGAGATCATGGAGATCTACCGGGAAGGGATCGATGCCGGCGTCTTCGTCGATCTCGATCCGGGCCTCGCCGGTCGCCTTATCCAGGAGACGATGATGTGTGGCGGGAAGGTCGTTATGAGCTTCGAGGATCCGAAACAACACGTGCACCCCATCGCAGACGCCACTGCCGGTTTCCTGGTCAGTGGGCTGAGTCGATAGCCTCAGCGGCGATGAGGATCAACGTCGTCACCATCTTCCCCGAGTATTTCACCTCGCCGGTGGCAGCCAGCCTGTTAGGCCGGGCCCAGGCAGACGGCTTGCTCGAGATCGTCCTCCACGATCTTCGCGACCATGGCAAGGGGGCCCATCGTCAGGTCGACGACGCACCGTTCGGCGGTGGAGCCGGGATGGTGATGATGATCGAGCCGCTCGCCGACGCTCTCGACCCACTCGAGTCCAGCCACCGAGTGCTGCTGACCCCTGGAGGCAAGCCACTCGAGCAAGAGACACTCGACCGGTGGGCGGGGCTCGGGGAGCTCACCCTGGTGTGCGGCCGCTACGAGGGCATCGACGAGCGGGTGGCCGAGCACCTCGTGGATGAGGAGGTCTCAATCGGCGACTACGTTCTCCTCGGTGGCGAGGTGGCCGCCCTCGCCATCATCGAGGGAGTCACCCGACTGTTGCCCGGTGTCGTTGGGAACCCGGAGTCGCTTGCGAGCGAAAGCTTCCGCGACGGACTGCTCGAAGAGCCCCACTACACCCGTCCCGCTGAGTTCCGGGGGTGGGTGGTGCCAGAGGTACTGCTGTCCGGAGACCACGGCAAGGTCGACGAGTGGCGGGCGGAGCAACGGGAGAAGAGGACGAGGGAGCGTAGGCCGGATTTGACTTGAAGAGTGAGTGGTCGGTTCCGCTGATGACCGATGACTTCGTTCTTCTTTCCGCTACCATTCCCGCTCGCTTCCCCCTCTTGGAGGATCCCGTGAATACGCTCGATGACATCGAGGCCGCGCAGCTGCGCGACGACATCCCTGATTTCAACCCGGGTGATACCGTCCGCGTCGACGTTCGCGTTGCCGAGGGTGGCAGGGAGCGGACGCAGGCCTTCGAGGGTGTGGTCATCGCTCGCAAGGGGGGCGGTATCCGGGAGACCTTCACCGTTCGTAAGATCAGTTTCGGTGTTGGCGTGGAGCGCATCTTCCCTGTGCACGCTCCGATCATCGACAAGATCGAGATCCTCAGGCGCGGCGACGTGAGGCGAGCCAAGCTCTACTTCCTTCGCGACCGAGTGGGCAAGGCAACTCGCATCAAGGAGAACCGGGACTGACCGAGCCTGGCCGCCCGCACGCCTCGCCTTTCGACGTGATGGATGCAAACTCCCTGGCCGACGGCGTTGCTCATCTCGCCAAGATCGAGCCCGCCTTCGCTGTCCTCAGGGATCGGAACGGAATACCACCGTTGTGGGAGCGAGATCCAGGATTCGCCACCATGGTGCTGTTCATTTTGGAACAGCAGGTGTCGCTTGCCTCGGCTCACGCCGCGTATGCACGTCTTGCTGAGGCGATCGATGAGGTGTCGCCACAAGCGTTCCTGACACTCGGCGACGAGCGGCTCCGCGAGATCGGTTTCTCGAGACAGAAGGCCGGGTATGCCCGCGGCCTGGCCGACGGGCTCGTCGAAGGTTCCATCGCCCTCGACGGGTTCGGTGAGCAGCCGGACGATGAGGTGACCGCGGCGCTGGAGGCGATCCGCGGCATAGGGCCGTGGACCGCAAGCTGCTATCTGCTGTTCGTGCTTCGCCGCCCCGACGCTTGGCCGTCGGGGGACCGGGCACTCTACGTGTCGATGGCAAGCGTCTTTGACCTTGGTGAAGTCCCTGAACGCAACGCAGCAGATGCCGTTGCCGCAAGCTGGAGTCCGTATCGGGCGGTGGCCGCCCGGATGCTGTGGCGCGACTACCTCGGCGGTGATCCAGTTCGCCCGGCCCTCCAGTAGGGTGCCCGGCGTGACCGGTCCCGAAACCGACGAAACCGCGCCGGACCTTCCAGACGGCGATCAGCCCGAGACGAAAGAGAAGAGAAAGCACGCCCTCCCGTTCTGGGTCGAGCTGCCCCTCCTGGTGCTCGCCGCTCTGGTCGTGGCGGTCGTTATCAAGACCTTTCTCATCCAGGCGTTCTATATCCCATCTGGGTCGATGGAGAACACGCTTCAACTCAACGACCGGGTGATGGTCAACAAGCTGGCCTATCAGTTCGGCGACCTACAGCGCGGCGACATCGTGGTGTTCGACGACCCGCGTGGTACCGCGCTACCGCAGGAGTCGTTGTTCGAATCGATACGGCGAAACGTAGGAGAGTCGGTCGGGATCTCGGTGCCCCGCTCCGAGTTCATCAAACGGATCATTGGCCGTCCCGGAGAGCGCATCGAGATTCGAGCAAATCATGTCCTCATCAACGGCCAGCCGATCGATGAGCCGTATGTCAAACCCGGATCGGCGATGTCGGACATGGATCCCCTCATCGTCCCCGAAGGCGAAATGTTCGTGATGGGAGACAATCGCAGCAGGAGCCAGGACAGCCGGGTCTTCGGGACGGTGCCCATCGACACCATCGTGGGAAAAGCGTTCGTGATCATGTGGCCGGCAGATCGATGGTCATGGCTGTGAGCCCAGGGCCCGAGCGGCCCGCTGCGAAGCAGCAAGAGCGGGTAATGCAGCACCCCTTCTCTCGAGATGAGCGTGCGCCGCTCGTTGTGACCGGAGGCTCAGCGAAGCTGAGCCGGGGTCAGGGCCCGAGCGGATCGTTCTAGGCCGCGTTAGGCCTCGACGGCCAGGTAGCATCGCAAACGGATAGGCACGGGAGGCATCGGCGGATGGGTGACGAGGACCTCGAGCGGTTCGAGACCGATGTCGAGTTGCAGATCTACCGCGAGTACCGCGACGTGCTCCCCATGTTCCGCTACGTCGTCGAGACCGAGCGCCGCTTCTACTTAGCGAACGAGGTCGAGATGACCACCAAGACTCTCAACGGAGCCGTGTTCTTCGAGCTCGAGCTCAAGGACGCCTGGGTGTGGGACATGTACCGGCCGGCCCGGTTCGTCAAGCGGGTTCGGGTGACCACCTTCCGGGACGTCAACATCGAAGAGGTCGACGTCCCGTCCGACCTGAGCTGAGCGAGTCGTAAGTCGCAAGTTCGTTCTCGCAACTGACTACTTTTCCTCTCATGGGATTCAACCCGTTTCGCGACCAGGACCGATCGGCCTTCGACATCGCCCTTGTCGTAGTCTTCGTGGTCATCATCGCACTGGTCGTGGGGTGGGCGTTTCTCGGATGACGTTCGGGCCCGAGGTGGTGCATCCCGTACAGCCGTATCAGGCGAGGAAGGCCTACGTGTGCCCGGGATGCCAGCAATCGATCGACGAGGGAACCGGTCATCTCGTCGTCATTCCAGAAGAGGAACCCGACCTGCGTCGCCACTGGCACCGAGGCTGCTGGTACAAGGAGCTGCGTCGGCGCGGTTGATCACACTTCCGGCAGCCAGCGAACCGTTGCCCCGGCCTCGCCGAGAACGACCGCGATCAGATCGACCCGCCACACAGGGGGGGTGAGGTTCCGCGCCGCCCGGCGCACGTGGCGCTCCTTGTCACCGTCGAAGTTGTCCTCTGGATGAGCATCGGCGTTTCGGGCGGTCTTGACCTCGACGGCGACGCGCTCTCCGTCGAGGAGCACAAGCAGGTCGATCTCATCGTGGCCCACGCGGACATTGCGATCGATGATCACACCGCCACGGCGCTCCAGGAAGGAGGCGGCGATGTCCTCCCCGGTCCGCCCGACCGATATGCGATGGGTAGCCATCGGGGCATCATGCGGTTCGGGTGTGACAAGTATTTGTGACAGGTGACTTGCGACTTGTAGCTTCTGGCTCATGGCGTTCGTCAAGACCGAGGACCGGGGCGCAGTGCGTTGGTTGACCCTGAGTGCGCCTGAGCGCAAGAATGCGGTGCCATCGACCGGTTGGGACGAAATTGCCCATGCCATAGACGATTTCGCAACATCCGAGCGGCGGGCCCTGGTGATCACCGGCGACGGCGAGGACTTCTGTGCCGGTGCCGACCTGGGAGGAGACCGCGTTCGATCGACATCGGCCGCCGACAACACGGTGAGGATGAGGCTGCCCAACCGGGCGGCGCTCGCCCTGCATCGCGTCAAAAAACCCACCATCGCTGCGGTCGATGGCGTTGCGGTCGGTGCCGGGATGAACCTCGCCATCGGGTGCGACATCGTGGTCGCCACCTCTCGGGCCCGCTTCGCTGAGATCTTCGTCAAACGCGGCCTCACCATGGACTTCGGTGGTACATGGCTGCTTCCCCGCCTCGTCGGCCTGGCCAGAGCGAGGGAGCTGGCATTGACCGGGCGGATGGTTTACGCCGATGAGGCCGAAGACATCGGGCTGGTCACTCGCGTCGTCGAGGCGGGCGAGCTCCCAGAGGTCGCATCCGAGATCGCAGACGAGCTCGCCGCCGGGGCTCCTCTCGCCCAGCGCTTCGTCAAGGAGGCGCTGGACCGCTCCTCGGCCATGACCTTCGAACAGGCACTGGCGTTCGAGGAGCAGGCCCAGGCGCTGTTGCTCGGGTCCGAAGATGTGGTCGAGGGAGCCGAGGCCTTCTTCGGGGATCGACCTCCGGAGTTCCGGGGTCGCTGAGGCGGGAACTCGATGCCCGGTCGCGGGGTTCT
>CAXMPL010000107.1:0-2183 GCA_964195125.1 uncultured Kiloniellales bacterium
CCAGCGAACCTGGTCTCGATAGAGCAGGTGTGGCTCTGCCTCTTCGGCGAGCGCCACGTAGGCGAGCGCATGACGGCGTCGCACCGTCTCGGTTTCGCCACTGGCGTCGAGACGCTCTTGTGCGAAGTCCCTGATGGTCTCGAGCATGACGACTCGTGGCTCTCCGTTGAGCTGCGAGGACCGGAGCAGGCTCTGATCAACGAGCACGTCGAAGCCGTCCAGCACATCGATGCCAAGCTCTGCGGTGGGTCCGCACACCTCCTCCGCCTGGGTGAGCGCCGCTCCTCCGCGAAATACCGCCAACCTTGCCAGCAGATGCTGGCCGGCTTCGGGTACCAGGTCATAGCTCCACGAGATCGTGTCGCGGAGGGTCTGCTGCCGGGCCGGCAGATCGCGAGCTCCTCCGGACAGCAACGCCAGGCTGTCCTCCAGCCGAGGAGCGATGGCCTCCGGACTCAGGACTCGAACCCGGGCGGCGGCCAGTTCAATGGCGAGGGGCAGGCCGTCGAGACGAGCGGTAATGGCGGCCACGGCTGGGGCGTTCTCAGCGGTGAGCCGGAAGTGGGGCCGTGCCGCCGTCGCTCGTTCCACGAAGAGAGTCACGGCAGCATGATCGGACATGACATCGAGGGGTTCACGAGCGCCTGGGTCAGGCACGGGGAGCGGAGGCACGGGGAGCTCCTGCTCACCCGAGAGGTGGAGTGGCGCCCGCGAAGTGACCATCGTTTTCACACCTTGAGTGGAGTGGAGCAGCTCGGTTACGTATCGGCTGGCCGGTAAGACGTGCTCGAAGTTGTCCAGCACCAAAAGCACTTCTCTGTCACGCAGGTATCGCTTCAGATGGTCGAGCGGAGGGCCGGACACCTGGGTCAGCGCCAAAGATGTCGCCATCGCAGATGGGACAAGCTCGGGGTTCGAGATGGGGGCGAGTGGGACGAAAAAGACACCGTGGCCGAACTGTTCGGCCGCCTCCGCCGCCACCTGGATGGCGAGACGGGTCTTCCCGGTACCGCCCGGGCCGGTGAGGGTGAGGAGACGGGTGCTGGCCAACAGTTCGAGGCCATCCGCCAGCTCCTTTTGCCGCCCGACGAAGCTCGTCAGCTGGAGGGGAAGGTTGTTTGGGTGGGCATCCATCGACTGGAACTGCGGGAACCGACTCGGGAGCTCTGGGTGGTTCACCTGATAGACCCGTTCCGGCTGAGCCAAGTCCTTGAGCCGGTGCAACCCCAGATCGGCGAAGCTCACCGGCGCTGGTAGATCGTCCCGTACCCTGGTGTAGGTCGCCTCGGAGACAACCGTCTGTCCCCCGTAAGCTGCGCTCATGATGCGCGCCGCCCGGTGTACGTCGAGGCCGACGTAGTTCGCGCCGCCGACACGGCCCTCTCCGGTGTGGATGCCGATCCGCACCCGCACGTCCCCGCCGGGCGGCCAGGGGTGAGCGGTCAGCGCCAGCTGAGAGGCAACTGCGGCGCGGACTGCGTCGGATGCGGAGGCGAAGGCGACGAAGAAGCTGTCGCCCTCGGTCCTCACCTCGACGCCGCCGCTCTCTGCGATTGCGCCCCGGACAAGCTGATCGTGGGTGTCGAGGAGCGCGGCAAAGGAATCGCCGAACTCCTGCAGAAGTCGCGTCGACCCTTCAATGTCGGTGAAGAGAAACGTCACCGTCCCGGTCGGTAATTCAGCCATCAAGACCTCTAGTCGAAGCTACACCGCAAAGCAGGCGGCCGCTCAATCCAAGTCGTGTCGATGACTAACCGAGGCTCTCAAGCACGCGGGTCGAATTGTCGACGGCGAGGATGTTGCCGAACGGGTCGTAGAAGAACGCGCTCTGCATCGGTCCCTGGGTCGCTATGCCGTCAACGGTCTTGAGGCCCATCTCGGGGATGTCGTACTCCTCGAAGGTCACCCCCCGCTCGCGGAGCGCATAAACCGTGGCCGCGACATCATCGACGGCGAACGCACAGGCCGTCGCCGTCGACCCTGCAGGCGCTTCGCGCTCGTAGATGTAGAGATAAGTCCCACCCCCGCATTGGTAAGCCGTTCCGGATTCTTCCTCAGACAATCGCCCCAGCTCCTCAAGCCCGAGCGTTTCGCCATAGAAGGCTTTGGCGTGGGCGAGGTCCGTAACCACGAGGGTCGCTATCACCGTCGCATCCTGCAAACTCATCTTCGCCTCTCTCTCT
>CAXMPL010000108.1:0-1924 GCA_964195125.1 uncultured Kiloniellales bacterium
TGTGTCGTTCGATGTCGAGCCGTGGGACCTCGACAAGAGATCCAGCTGGTGGGAGCGCTATGCCTCCGGTCGGTATGACGCCTACGTCGCTGAGGCCGGAGGCACGGTTGTCGGGGTGGCGTACAGCGGTCCGTACCGCGACAAGGTGGCGTACGACAGCTCGGTGGAGACCACGATCGTGCTCGACGCCGCGGTCACAGGGCGCGGAATCGGATCGGCGCTGCTCTCGGCCCTGCTCGATGCGGTCGCGGCGTCCGGCGCCCATCGTGCTTACGCCATCGTTGCTTTACCGAACGAGGCGTCGATCGCTCTGCACGAGCGGTTCGGATACCGCACGATCGGCGTTCTCGACGAGGTCGGCCACAAGATGGGGGAGTATTGGTCCACGATGATCCTGGAGAAACGCTTCGACACCGAGGATGACCGAGTCGGGTAGGTTCCTGTCCGGAGGCGTCCGGACGCCTGGTGGGTTCCCCGGTCTTCAAAACCGGTGGTTCTGCGTTCTGCGTGGAACGGGGTTCGATTCCCTGCGCCTCCGCCCACCTCTGTCGAGTCACCCCCCTGTTGCGACGGGCACCAGCAGCGCATGTGCGGCGTAGTTACTCTTGAAACCGATGCCGACCGACCAAGCACTCGATATCGCATGGGTCTTGATAGCCGCCGCCTTGGTGATGTTCATGCAGGCCGGCTTCTCCTCGCTGGAGAGCGGAATGGTGCGTTCGAAGAACAGCATCAACGTGGCGGGAAAGAACTTCGCCGACTTCAGCCTGACCACGGGTGTCTTTTGGGTCTTTGGGTTCGCGCTGATGTTCGGCACCTCGGTCGGGGGCCTGTTCGGCTCATCCGGATTCTTCTTCTCCGATAGCGCCCCATTCCTGATGGCGTTTTTCTTCTTCCAGATCGGTTTCGCCGGCACCTCGACCACGATCATGTCCGGTGCGGTCGCCGAACGGATGCGTTTCCCAAGTTATCTCATCGCCGCCCTCGTATTCTCCGCAGCCATCTATCCCGTCTTCGGGCACTGGGCCTGGGGCAGCCTCGCCGGCGGTGAACCCGGCTGGTTGGAGGACCTCGGATTCATCGACTTCGCAGGGTCGACCGTTGTGCACTCGGTCGGTGGGTGGATGGCCCTCGCCATGGTGCTGATCCTCGGTCCCCGGATCGGCCGCTTCGGCAGGGACGCGGTGCCGATCCACGGCCACGACATCCCAATGGTGACCCTCGGCGTGTTCATCCTCTGGTTCGGGTGGATCGGCTTCAACGGCGGAAGCACGCTTGGCCTCACCCCCGACGTGCCCGCGATCATCGTCAACACGGTGCTGGCCGGAGCATTCGGCGGCCTCACCGCGCTGGGCTTGACCTGGTGGCGCGACGAACGTGTTGACGTCCCGACCATCATGAACGGCTCGCTGGCCGGACTCGTCGGTATCACCGCCTCGGCGAACATCGTCTCCACCATCGACGCTGTGATGATCGGCGCCATCGCCGGGGTCGTGATGTATGGAGTGACCCAGCTGCTCGAGCGGCTCGAGATCGACGATGTGGTCGGGGCAGTCCCGGTGCACCTCGCCGCCGGTATCTGGGGGACGCTGGCGGTCGCCCTGTTCGGCGCCACCGAGGCGTGGGGGGGCGGCAGTCGCCTTTCGCAGCTTTGGGTCCAGGGCGTCGGCATCTTCTTCGCCTTCCTCTGGGCGTTCGGGATCGGCTACGTCGCCATGTGGCTGATCAACAGGCGCTTTCCACTTCGCATCGATCCCGAGGGAGAGCTCATCGGCCTCAACGTCGCCGAGCATGGGGCAAGCACCGAGATCCTCGACCTACTCACCGACATGGACGCGCAGGTGGCAAGCAACGACTTCTCCGAGCCGGTGCGTGTGGAGCCGCACACCGAAGTCGGGCAGATCGCCGGGCAATACAACAGGGT
>CAXMPL010000109.1:0-1667 GCA_964195125.1 uncultured Kiloniellales bacterium
TGTGGCGACGTACAATCAGCTCGTGGGCCGTCGTTTGCGGTCGATCCGGCGCCAGCGCGGATTCTCGCTCCAAGAGGTACAGACCCTCACCAATGGTGAGTTCAAGGCGGCGGTTCTGGGTGCCTATGAGCGAGGTGAGCGCAGCTTGTCCGTTCCTCGTCTCCACCGCCTGGCCGGGCATTACGACGTGCCCTCCGCCCAGCTGCTGCCACCGGATCCGCGACAGAGCGCGAAAGCATCGTCACCGGAGCACATCACCATCGATCTCACCCGCCTGGACGACATCGGTGGCGCCGAGAGCGAGGTCCTCGAGCGCTTCCTCACCGCGATCCAGGTCGAACGCCAGGATTTCAACGGCCGTGTGCTGACCGTGCGCCGCGACGACCTCAGGGTGCTCTCCCGGCTCATCGGCTCCGGATCTGGATTTTCCGACACCCTCGCCGAGGTACAGGCGAGCGAGGACGACGAAAGCCCGACCATCCTTTGAGAGCGCGCACCGATTAGGTGACCGGTCTTCTCGACAGAAGTGGAGCCCCTGTTTTTCCCGCTCTTGCCACTGCGTGGCAGGCCGCTCGGGCCCCGGCTCAGCGGACTTCTGTGATCGTTGATGCCCAGTGGTCGCATCCGCTTCGCCTTCGTTTCCCCCTCTTGCCACTGCGTGGCAGGCCGCTCGGGCCCCGGCTCAGCGGAGTTCGCTGATCGTTGAGGCCCAGTGGTCGCATCCGCTTCGCCTTCGTTTCCCCCTCTTGGCTGCGGCCCGCACTGGCCGCGGTTGAGCGGACGGCTCGACGGACCCTGTTGAGATCGTGCCGAATCCCCTAGCCCTTTGGCTTGTCATAGGGCTATATAGATTGACGGGCGTCACCGATATACTCACCATCTCCCGATGGGCTTTCGCGTTCACCTTCGGATTTCCCCCGTGATGGAGTCCCCCCTGTGACCAGCACCGCAGCAACTGATGCGCAGATTCGCGTGCCAAGCAACCACCTGATGGTGGAGCTGCTCGGCGAACGCGACGAACATCTGCGCGGCGTAGAGGCCGGTTTTCCCCTGGCGCGTATCGTTGCCCGCGGTAACGAGATCACGATCTCCGGTCCGGAACGTGATGCCGAGGCGGCGCGCACCGTGCTCGAGGAGATGCTGATCATCGTCCAGGAGGGCGAGCCGCTCGACGCCGATCGCGTTTCCCGGGTGATCGAGCTGGTGAGACAGGACGTGCCAAGCCCCTCCGGGGTGTTCACCGAGTCCATCACCGTCGGCCGAGGTCGCCACGTGCGCCCCAAGACCTTCGGCCAGAAACGTTACGTCGATGCGATCAGGGACAACACCCTGGTATTTGCCATCGGGCCCGCCGGCACAGGGAAGACCTATTTGGCGATGGCGTGCGCCATCGAATCCCTGATGTCGGGGCTGGTGAAGCGCATCATCCTCAGCCGTCCCGCCGTCGAGGCCGGGGAGCGCCTCGGGTTCCTGCCGGGTGATCTGAACGCCAAGGTCGATCCCTATTTGCGGCCGCTGTACGACGCCCTGTTCGAGATGCTCGGGCCGGAGGAGACGGCCCGTTTGATGGAACGAGGCACGATCGAGATCGCCCCGCTCGCCTACATGCGCGGCCGCACTCTCAACGACGCATTTGTCGTGCTCGACGAGGCGCAAAACACCACCCC
>CAXMPL010000110.1:0-11355 GCA_964195125.1 uncultured Kiloniellales bacterium
GGCACTCCAGTTCTACCTCACTTCCAGCCCACCAGCTTCCTTTTCGACTCTTCCCGGTGTCGCGGTAGGCAGTGACCGCCACGGGCTTCCCACAGGCCTCGCAGGGTTTCGTAGTCACCCGCTGCCACCGGTCCCGCAGCCACTCCAGCATCATGGAGACGCAGGGTCGTTATCGGCATCCGCTACGGAGGCAAACACGTCATCGGTGGGTCGATCGATCATGTCTCTGCTCGCACCGAATACTCGCCTGACGGCATCATCGCTGCTGCCTCGCCAAATCATCTCTGAGACTACGCCCAGAAGCGACCGCCCATTTGTGTCGATATCGAGCACGGTGACTGCGGTGGAGTCGGCTGCCCGGTCGCAGCGCAGCCTACGGCACCGATGAGTAGCCTCTCGTTTAGGAGGCGCTGCGATCCGTCGCTGGGGCGGGGCACAGACGAATGAGATGTCCGACGAGGTCCGCCAGGCGATAGTCATCGTCCACGGAATGGGTGAGCAGAGGCCGCTTGAAACCCTCAAGGGGTTTATCGACGCCGCCCTACCCGGACCACCCTCCGAGCTCCATTCGCGGCCCGACAAGGTCACGGACTCCTACGAGGCTCGCCGGTACCTGGCGCAGCGGAAGCCGAAGAACCGGAACGCCCAAGAGATCTACGCTCAGACCGAGGTATACGAATTCCACTGGGCGCATATGATGCAGGGCAACCGCCTGGACGACATGTGGTCCACGTTCCGGCGAGTGCTGTTTGCCCTTCCCAACAAGGTCCCGAGCGGCCTGCGCGTCGTGTGGGCACTCTTCTGGCTCGGTGTCGCCTTGACGGTTTGGGCGTTCTGGGCCGGACCTCTCTCAGACCTTGGCTTGCTGGATGTCAGCGGCGACGAGGGAATCGCAAGAGTGATACGGACTCTTATCGGCAGCAGCCTCATCACCAGCGCTCTCATCTACGTCATCACCAAGATGCTGCCGTCGTGGATGACGAAGAACTTCGTCGACGTGGTCCGCTACCTCGACACCTCGGCTCGCTCCTACGACGCCCGGCGCAACATCCGCAAGGGAATGGTCGAGCTACTCGATGGCCTCCACAAGGCTAAGGATTCGGACGGCGACCCCCGCTACCAGCGCATCATCGTGGTAGCCCACAGCCTCGGCGCGTACATCGCCTACGACGGCATCGCGTACCTGTGGACCAGGATGAACAAGCTGCATGCCGGTGCCCACAAACAGGAGCCACCGCCTCCACCGGATCCCAGCAACACCCCGGACGGCCTCGCCGAGCTCGAAGCTGCTGCTCAGGTCCTTCTCGACGCTGAGCAGATGGGGCGGAAGGCCACGACTCAGCAAGTGAAGACATACCGGGAGGCCCAACGCAACCTGTGGCTAGGCCTACGTAAGAACGGCAATCCGTGGATCATCACCGACTTCGTCACCGCGGGGACACCCATGTACATGGCCGATCGCATCTACACGAAGAACGAGAAGGAATTTCGGGAGCGAGCCTCCCTCACGGAATTCCCAAGGTGTCCTCCCCTGAGCGACGACCCTTCGGGCGAACCGCTGAAGTACACGTGGAAGAACGGCTCGCGCAAGGTCCTCTACCACGGCGCCCCATTTGCGGTCGTCCGCTGGACCAATGTTTGGTTCCCGCCGGCGCTGGGGTTTTTCGGAGACTGGTTTGGCGGGGCGCTCGCCCGGTTGTATGGGTACGGCATCCAAGACGTGCCTTTGAAGGGAAACAAGCCCAAGCAGCTCATCCCGGCCTGGGCGCACACTCTGTACTTCGACTTCCCGGAGGACGAAAGGGCTGATTCGGTGACCGGGGTACTCCAGGAAGCGTTCGACCTGGCGTCCTCGGAGTGGCTCGCACCGACGCTGCAGGCACCCGCGCCAAATCCTGAGACCGCGCAAGGGACGGCTAGGGCCGGCTGATGCCGCGACTGCGAACCCAGGGCTCGGGAGCCCGGTAGGCGCGGCTGCCAGCCCACAGAACAGAGGTCTACCCGCCTATGGGCCAGGTTCAGGCCGTTGGTAACTCGATGTCGTGGAAGAAAGCGTCTTTTCTTCTCTGCGTTTGGGTTGTGTGGTAGTTGGTCGAAGTCTTGAGGGCTTGTATCAGGGTGTTGCGTGGCACTTCGGTCCCGGCAGAGGATCGGCCATGCACGTTTGCTCTTGTGGAGTTGACGGTCCAAAGGCGATTTGGGTCCGTTGCGTCTTTCGTCTTGTGGTCGAACCTGCCCCACAGGGTTTTGGGCGTTGCGTTGAGGCTGCCATGGTGGCCAACCTTGTACAGGTTCACCGCAGCCAGCAGGTCGCAATTCTGTTCGGCGTCCGGGGCCTCGCGCAGAGCGTACAGCCAGTTTTCTATCTGGGCATCACCTGGGAAGAGCAATCGGACCGGGCCAACATCGATCAAGAGGATGAGGCTGGTGTTATTGAGAGCGCTGTCGAGCGCTCGGACAAGACTGAGCATCTGGTTTTCACGGATGGAGCGGATCCTCGGGATAACCCATCGCGCCAGGAAGGGCGGCGCCGCCACCGTGGCATCGTCGGCCTCTGCTCCCGCAGAGCCAACCCTGCTTTCGGCTTCCCAGAAGCGCTGGCGCAGATGCCAAAACTCGTCCGCGTCGGTGCTGCGCCGCCTTCGGATGTCGGCCCACTGCGTAACGGTTGGAGGTCCCAGCACGCGGATCTTCACACCGGGTAGAACCTCGTCGAGCGGGAGTTGGTCTCCGTACTTCGCCCAGACTGGCCCTGCGGCCGCGTTCTCACCGAGCCGGATGAGGGTTCGCACCGCGTCGGCATTTTTCAGGTTTGTTTCCCCAAGGAAGCTCAGCTGTTTGCCTATCGTGGGCGATAGCTGTCGATCGGCGGCCTTCTGGTTGCGATCATTGTCTATCAGTTGCATGAATGTCTCGGTGAAACGCTCGATGTTGGCAAGGCTCGACACGAGCGCCAGATCTTCAGGTGCCGCTGATGGCGCTTGGGCGTCAGGTTCGAGGTTCGGGTCCTCGGTCCATGGCTGAACGACGAGGTCGGGCTCGAGTTCTTCGATGATGTCACCGGCTGTATCGAATCCTGAGATGTGGTCGCGGTGCCGATGGGTCGCTACTACTGCGGCCAGCTTGCCTCCGGATTCGTTTGCGATGTGGCGGGCAATATCGCGCAAATTCCGTTGCGAGGGCATTTTGGTGAATCGTGTCGACCCGAAGTCGATCAGGACGTGCCGTTCGATGCCGTTTGAGTACATCACTCGGATCACGAAGCAGTCGCCAAAGCCGACCTGGTAGGAGCGCACGGCGACGGCGCTAGGAACCATCACCAGACTTCCCTGGTGTCGGTCCCGAGATCCAGGGCGCGATTCAGGTGGAGCTCCCGGAAGCGCTGGTCGCGGTACCTTATTCGCCACGGTTTTGCCGCTCCGGATGTTGCAGAGCTTCGATCGGTAGGGGGCTCGAAGTAGCCGTGTTCCCAGAGGTGCTTGAGGCGGTCCTCGTAGAGTTGGACGGCTCGCTGATCGGCGCTCGTTTGGTGCTCTACGGGCTTTGGAAGCGTGTTCGGGATCCGATAGAGCAGCCTGCCGTAGTCGTTGAAGATCAGCGTTGCCCCACCGCGCAACACGACGCGGGTGTTGTCGGGCATGTCCGCGGGCTTGCCGATCCCGAATTGCTCCAGCTCGCCCGCGGTTGCGCCGAGCAGCTGGACGGTCTCCACTACGGTCTCGCTGACGGGAAATCCGTCCTCGGGAGCGATCCGGAGGGCCTGTCGGATGCTGGAAACCTCGGTGTAGGCGTCTGGGCTCAGTCCCAGCATCTCCAAGTTCTCCCACACGAAGCGGAAGACCTCATCTCTGGCGCGCTGCATCGGGGCGAATCGCGTTAGGTCGTATCCGAACTCGTCTTGAACCGGCTCCCAGAGTCCGTCTGGGGTAGTGAACCGGGGCTTGCAGATGATGCCGAAGGACTCGAAGCTTTCCTTGATGAACTCCCGGAAGCGATAGCGCCCCTCGTTTGGCCGGACGCGGGCGTCTGCGGTCAGGAGCGCTGCCACATACTCGTCGAACGTCAGGTGGATCGGCGGCGTATAGTCGAGAGCCCGGATCGCCATCGTGAGCATGTAGTCGGCTACCTCTGCTCCTTCCTGGACGACCGCCTCTCGGCTGTATAGGTCGCCGTCGGCGTTGTGCACGACGTGGAGGCGTTGGATCCGGGCGTCCCAGGTTCTTACGAACGCGTCGAGCATCGCTGCGGCAAAGATTTCACCACGTCGATGAGGCTCGAGGTAAGCATCTTGGTTCAGGTAGTAGCCAAGATCGGGGGAAAGGGTGGCGGACTGTCGCAATGCTTGGCCTCGAGACCGCGACAGGGCCTGTCCCATCTGCTGGGCCAGGCCGAGCAGCACCGACTTCTTCAATGCCTCGGGCTTCACATCGTCTGCTCGGACATACTCGGGCGGGACTGGTTTTTTCTTCTTGCTCCGGGCGGGATCGAATTTGTAGTCGATGACCGCCTTGGTGACCTCGGGCAGCGAGAACACAGACAGCAATGCCACGACATCGGCGAATCCTTCGTGAAATGCCGCTTGGTCGGGTCCGGAGGGATCGGTGAAGCGGTCGCGGAGTCCGTCCACGAGGGCATGCGTGGTCTCGTGGGCTACCACGTCGTGAGAGAGACAAGAGAAGATCATGTTGCCTTCGGGGCCGGGGAAGTATCCAAACAGGAGTGCCTCAGCGGACGGAGAGTAGAAGGCGTTTGCGTCCTCAAACGCGTGGGGGACGACCTTGAGTTGGTGGCCTACCATCTGCCAGCCCACGCGACGTCCGAGGGCAGATTCGAACCGCGCCAGGGTTCGCATGACGATCGCGTAGACGTTCATGGCGCGAAAAGCTCGGTTTGAGACGACGGCATCGAAGTCAAAGTCGCGGAATGGATCCCCACTGCTCGCCAACTGACCGAAGTCGACCGGCTCGTGCATCACACCGGTTGACGCGTCGTAGTCAACGACGTAAACGCGATGGCCACATGGACCGGGCTCGAGTGCCTCGGCCGGGATGTCTACTTCTGCGAGAGCGACCTGATTCTCGCCAAGCTTGACGCCAGGATCTTGGCCGAGGATGGTCATTCGCCGAACCCGGGATTGGGGTCCCATCTCAGGCTGGTGTCGTGCTGATGTTTGTGTCAATGCTGTCCCGTGTGGCCCCGCCCCGCTTCGGACTATACCGGTATGGCCGGAACGCCACCCGAGAGGTACACGCCGACACCTTGGAGCGTGGAATCGCGAGTCCGAATGCCCGGGAGCGTCGTGTCGTACGTCTCCGCGCAACTCGCGCCGCCGGGCGGCTACGTTGGTTTCGGTGGATTAGGATCCGCTGAAGGTTCGATGAAGGAGAGGAGTTCAACATGGCGTCTTTGGTCCACAGCGTCGAGATCGACAGGCGACCCGACGAGGTTTTCGCCTACGTGACCGACCCGTCCCGCTTTACCGAATGGCAGGCTGCCGTGGTGAGCGCGAATGCCGAAGGCAGCGAGCCGGCGCAGCAAGGCTCCAGAATGGTCATGACGCGCCGGATGGGGAACCGAGACCAAACGATGACGACCGAGTACACGGAATATGACTCCCCGCGAAGCTATGCGTTTAGGGTGCTCGATGGCCCGGTTCGGGCGATCGGGAAGGGAAGCCTAGAGCCGCTCGGGGAGGGCGACCGCACACGCTTCACCATGGAACTCGATTTCGAGGGCCACGGAATCGGCAAGCTGCTCGTGCCGTTGGTCGTACGCAGGCAGGCGAAAAAGGAGTTGGCTCAGAGCCACGAAGACCTGAAGAGGACGCTCGAGAGCAAACCTCAAATGGACTAACGCACCCGTGGCGAACGTCCCACTCGCACACGCGTACGGCTAAGCCTCGCCCAACTCGAGCTACGGCTCGCGTGCCGATATGGGCGGATGGTCTCGTACTCGTCAGTCCCATTCCACAGCGACGATCTGGTGAGTGTTGGATAGACCCTTGAGCGCAACGACCTCGGGTTCAGCCATTCGGATTCCTTCTATCGATCCCACCAAGTCTCTTGTAGTCGACGAGATCATGATTTCACCAGCGTCAGCTATAGCGGCAACCCTGGCCGCCTTGTTGACGGTAAGCCCAAACAGATCATTTTCAGTGCGTATGACCTCACCGGTGTGGATCCCGATCCGAACGGCGAACGGAGTCTGAACCGAGGATTGTTGAATCTCAACCGCTGCTCTGAGGGCCGCCCGAGCAGACGCAAAGGCCAACATCGAACCGTCGCCAAGCAGTTTCACAACGGTTCCTCCCTGCGTGGTAGTGATATCCCGAATAGTTGATTCGTGCTCGCCGATGACTTCGGTCCAGGCGCCATCTCCGACGGCTTCCGTGAGACGGGTCGAGTCCACAATGTCAGTGAAGACGAGGGTCATCGTTCCTTCTGAACCGGCGGCAGGGACCAGCTGCATCTCTTCTTCAAGCACAGAAGCCACCAGATCGTCGAGAGTGGTGGTGAGGTCGACGCCGAATATTTGGCGGTTCGGTACCGGTATCGAGTTGTGCCATTGAATCACCTTCCAGGCTCCTGCCTCGAGCCTGAACGTGGCCACGTGCCTGACTGGTGTCTTGGTCTCAGGAGTGGTCAGAGTTCCGAACACTGTTGCCCAGCCAAAGGCCCCCTCCTCAAACGCTTCGACCTTCCGGATCTCCTCGGTCCAGTGAGGCATGTCGTGCGATTGGGCCCCGAAAACGCCCAAGAACTCATTCGGCCCGACCCACCATTCGTCCGGATCAAAGCCGAGAACGCGCAGAGTCGAATCGTCCGAGAACAAGTTCGAGATTGTTTCCGCGTCCGCCGACTGCCACGCCATCAAAACCCGCCGTGAAACAGCCTCAATCTCTAGAGAAGGTGTCGCAGCCATCGATTCGACGATAGCGAGTCGCCCTTTATCGCTGTCGTCCCTGCCCAATATGGGCGGCCTGTACCGGTGCTCGGCTAAGGCATATGTGCCGATACGCGCGGTCCGTCCACATATCGCAGCCAGCGCACACATGTATCGCTGATGGGAGAGAGTCGGATACCGCCCCGTGCTTCGGAATCAGAACCTGAAGTGCTTGACCCCGAGCCCCTCTTCTGCGATCCGTTTCACCGAATCGATGCCGATCTCGAGGTGAACGTCAGACCATGTCGCCGTCACCCTGCGATCGCTCTCTTGAGTTTTGATGCCCTCTGGTCGTAGCGGAACATCGGAGACGAGCAAGAGGGCACCGCGGGCGATGCCATTGGCGTGACCCACGATGAAGATCGTTGCAGTCTCCATGTCGACTGCGATCGCGGTCAGCGAGCGCATCTTCTCCAAGAAGCCCGAATCGTGCTCCCACACGCGGCGGTTCGTCGTATAGACGACGCCGGTCCGATATTCGAGGTCCCTCTTGTCTACCTCGTCGGACACGACCTTGTGGAGCTCGAACGAAGGCAAGGCCGGAACCGCCGGCGGGAAGTACTCGTCCGACGTCCCCTCCCCTCGAATTGCCGCAATCGGGAGGATGAAGTGTCCGATCTCCGCGGAGTGCTTCAGGCCGCCACACTTGCCGAGAAACAAAACGCTCTTGGGATCGACCGCGGTGAGGAGATCCATCACAGTCGCCGCGTTCGCGGTGCCGATGCCGAAGTTGATGATCGAGATTCCGTCGTCGCTCGTCGCCGACTGCATCGGTAGCCCATTGCCGGTGACCTCGCACTCGAACCGGTCGGCGAATCGTCCGACGTAGTCGGCAAAGTTCGTCAGCAGGATGTGTGCTCCGAACTGCTCGAGAGCCATCCCCGTGTAGCGCGGCAGCCAATCTCGGGCTATGTCCAGTTTGTCCATTGCGCTGCGACTTTAGGGTGGTAGACCACGGCAGCAACATGCTGCGCCATCGACGTGCGCGTTGAAGTGCTTAGACCCATGGGTTGGTAATACGTTGTACGTGGTACGGAATGCGGCCCTGCATACTGTTGGCTCATGGACGATCTTCGCGTCTCGGACGAGGTCACTATCCCCGCCGCCGAGCTGGAGTGGACGTTTCTCCCCAGCGGAGGGCCAGGCGGGCAACATGCGAATCGGGCGTCCACCAAGGTCGTGCTCCGCTTCGATGCCGCGGCCTCCGCTGCCTTCGACGAGGCGACCCGCCGGCGTGTGATCGACCGGTTGCCGGATCCCGTGGTCGCGGTCACCGTCGACGAGTCCCGCTCACAGTGGAGGAATCGACAGATCGCCAGACAGCGGCTCCGCGACCGGCTTGTTGCCGTTCTGGCGCCTGATCCCCCGCAGCGCAAGCAGACGCGCCCGAGCCGGTCGGCGAAGCAACGGAGGCTCGACGCCAAACGGGCGCGTTCCCAGCAGAAGTCGCTCCGCAAACCTCCCGCCGAACAAGACTGAGCGATGTCCATCATCCCGTTCTACGGTGTCGATCGTCCCGATCTCTTCGCCATCGAGCGCGCTGCCATGGACCGACCGGGCCGCGTGATCGAGCGGCTCGACCGGTTGCTCCCGGCGGGGACGATCGCTGACATTGGGGCGGGCGATGGCTTCACCGCCGAGCGGCTCGCCACCTCGCGGCGCCGGATCGTCGCCGTTGAGCCCGCCAGGGCCATGATCGACCGCAACCGCCACCGGACCTGGGTACAGGCCGAGGCCGAGGCGCTTCCGTTTGGCGACGGTTCCCTCGACGCCGCGTACGCCACCTGGGCTTACTTCTTCTCCCGAGGGCCGCTCGACCCCACTCCCGGCCTCGAAGAGCTCCACCGCACGGTGAAGCCGGGTGGCACGATTGTGATCGCCGACAACGCCGGCGACGACGAGTTCTGTGCGTTTTCGCAGCACGCCATCTCGGCAGATCCAAGGTTTTGGCGAGGGCGCGGTTTCGGCATCGAGATCGTCGACACCGTGTTTGCCTTCGAGACGGCAGCGGACGCCTGGCGTCTGCTCGATTTCTATTTCGATGGGATCGGGTCGGCGCCGCCGACGCAGCTGACCTATCGGGTTGCGCTTTTCATCGGGGTGAGCCAGGGCCCCTCGCGCTACTGAGCGACTGACCTCCCTAACATCGCGGCCATGCACTACGACTTCACCACGCTTCCTAATGGCCTGCGCATCATCTCTCAAGACATGCCGACGCTTCGATCGCTCGCCGTCGGCGTGTGGGTCGACACCGGCAGCCGCGACGAAACACCGGTCGAAGCGGGAGCGAGCCACTTCCTGGAGCACCTCTTGTTCAAAGGATCGGAGGAGTGGCCGGCGCAGCGCATCAGCGAAACCTTCGACGCGATGGGGGCACGCCACAATGCTTTCACCTCCAAGGAATACACCGCCTACTGGGCCCGGATGCGGGACGCCGATCTGCCCACCGGCATGGAGATCCTCGCCGAGATGGTGCAGCGGCCCGCCTTCCGCCAAGACGAGATCGATCTCGAGCGCGGCGTTGTGCTCGAAGAGATCAACATGAACGAGGACGATCCCCCCGACGTGGCGCACGAGCAGTTCGTTGAGACGTTGTGGGGATCGCACCCGTTGGCGCCGCCCATTCTCGGGACAAAGGATTCAATTACCGAGATGACCCGCGAAACGGTGAGCGGGTACTGGGCGAGGCGCTACACGCCGCGCTCGTGTGTGATTGCGGTCGCCGGGCGGGTCGACCACGACGACCTTGTTGCCCTCGTCGAAAAGCATTGGGATGCGTGGGAGGGAGAGGCGATCGACCGGCCACTCACCACGCCGGATTACGAATCGGGCGTTGGTGTGGTGCGGCGCGACACCGAACAGGCACACCTGGTGTTTGGCGGTCCCGGCCTGAAGCGAGACGACGAGCGGCGTTTCGACCTCATCGTCGCCGACCATGTGCTTGGCGGAGGGATGTCGAGCCGTCTGTTTCGCCAGATTCGCGAACGTCGCGGTCTCGCCTATGCGGTTCACTCGTTCCGGAGCCCATTTGCCGACAGCGGGTCCAATGCTGTGTACGTCGGCACGACGCCGGATCAGACCGCCGAAGTGCTGAAACTCGTGCGCGGAGAGCTCGACAAAATGATGGACAGCGGCATCACCGAGGATGAGCTGGTGCGGGCGAGGGGACATGTGCAGGGATCGCTTGCGATCTCTCTCGAAGATGCGGACAGCCGGATGAACCGGCTCGGTCGCAACGAGATCACCGGCCTCGAGCATCTCTCCGTCGACGAGATCGTCGCCAGGGTCGATGCGGTCACCCACGATGATGTGGTCGAGGCGGCCGCCGCCGCGTACGGAGGACCGTATGTGCTCGGCGCCACCGGTCCGTTCGATGTCGAGGATCTCACCGAGTTCGTTCAATGATCGTTGGGGTTTCGGGTGCCGCAGGGCGGATGGGCACTCTGGTCGCCGAGACCATCGAGGCAACCGACGACCTCGACCTCGGTCCGCTGTTCGACCCTAAGCATGCAGGCTCCACCGTTGCCGGCGCCACCGTCGAGGGGTCGCGACAGGTCATGGCCGATGCCGATATCGTCGTCGAGTTCACCCTGCCCGACGTCGTCGTTGGCAATCTCGATGTCTGGCAGAGACTGGGGTTGCACGCCGTGGTCGGTACCTCGGGTTTCGATGCCGACCGGATCGCCCAGGTGACCGAGCGATGGGGGAGCGGGCCTCCCAACTGTCTCATCGTCCCCAACTTCTCCATCGGAGCAGTCGTGACCATGCAACTTGCCGAGATCGCCGCCCCGCACTTTTCCGCGGCGGAGGTGATCGAGCTGCATCACGATCGCAAGGCCGACGCACCGTCCGGAACCGCCATCGCAACCGCCGAACGCATCGCAGCGGCGGCCAACCAACACCGAGACACGGATTCAACCGAACTCGTCGCCGGAGCCCGTGGCGCCGATGTTTCCGGGGTGCCGGTCCACGCGATTCGGCTGCCCGGTATCGTCGCCGACCAGATCGTCATTCTCGGTGGAACCGGCGAAACGATCACCATCCGGCACACCACCACCGACCGCAACGCGTTCATCCCCGGCGTTCTTGCCGCAATACGTAGCGTCACCGGACTCGACGATCCCGTCACCGTCGGGCTAGAGGCTGTCCTGGAAAAAGGTATTACGTAGTCCGTATTCCGTGCCGCCTCAAGGCGTGAATGCAACACCTCGAGGCGGCACGTGCGGTCAGCCGATATGCGCTAGCTGGCGCCGCCGTCACAGCGCGGCGCTCAACACCTGGATCAGTGCGTCCTGGAGGTAGCTCAGGTAGTGCAGCATCGCGCCGTCTCTGCTGTCAGCGAGCGACCGGTCGTCCTCCCAGCCCTCCTGGTCGATGCCCATGCGGGCGGCCAGCGTCAGCCGGGCGTCTCCC
>CAXMPL010000111.1:0-2097 GCA_964195125.1 uncultured Kiloniellales bacterium
CGGCTCGGGGACGGCGACCTCGATGGCAGGCAGCGCCGTGCCCTCGAGGCGTTTCCGATACCGGGCGTCGCCGAGCGGATTTTGGAGAAGTACTACATCGCAGGCGGCAAGGCGCCAGATGCCCGGTACAAGGCCAAACCGATGCCCACGATCAAGATGAGTCGGATGGCCCAGGACTTGATGGTGGCCGCCAACTTCGTCGAGGTGTTCCTGGCCAAGGAAGGCCACGACGGCTCCGTCGGCATCAACTACCTGGAGAAGATCCAGATCCCCCACCTCACTTCGATCTATGGGGCGATGCTTGCCGGCGTTGACTACGTGGTGGTCGGTGCGGGCATCCCGATGACGTTCCCGGGCATTCTCGACGACCTGCACGAGGGCAAGGCAGTCAAATACAAGATCGATGTCAAGGGCACCGAGCGTGGCGAGGTCATCTATACCCACTTCGATCCGATCGAGTTCTGCGACGGTACGCCGCTACCGCCGGTGCCGCGGCCCAAGTTCCTCGCCATCGTCGCCTCCCATGTGCTGGGGACGGCAATGGAGCGCAAGGCGACGGGTTTCGTCGACGGCTATATCATCGAGTACCCGACCGCAGGCGGTCACAACGCCCCACCCAGGGGCAAGGTACAGCTCACTCCTGATGGTGAGCCGATATACACGGACCGTGACATCCCAGACCTCGGGGTCTTTCGCGACATCGGCAAGCCCTTTTGGCTGGCCGGCGGTTACGGCGAGCCACAACAGGTCGAGGCGGCACTGGAACTCGGCGCAACAGGGGTTCAGGTCGGCACCGCCTTTGCCTACTGCGAGGAGTCCGGGTTCGACGCCGACATCAAACGTCGGGTACTCGAGCTCTCCCGCAAGGGCGAGGCCAAGATCTACACCGACGCGATCGCGTCACCGACCGGGTTCCCCTTCAAGGTGGTCGAGCTGGAAGATACGCTTTCGGACCCTGTCGTCTTCGAGAAGCGCACCAGGGTGTGCGACCTGGGCTACCTCCGCACCGCCTACAAGAAGGACAACGGCAGGATCGGCTACCGATGCTCGGCGGAGCCGGTCCAGGACTACGTCGACAAGGGTGGTACCGAAGAGGGCGCCATGGGTCGAAAGTGCTTGTGCAACGCCCTGCTGGCCAATATCGGCCTCGACCAGATCAAGGACGACGGCGAAGTTGAGGGCACCCTGGTCACCTCAGGCGACGAGGTGAAGAACGTCGCCCGGTTTGTCGAGCCTGGTAACGACACCTACCACGCGGCAGACGTCATCAGGTATCTGCTCCCGGCCTGATTCTCGCCGCCCATCGCGGCATGCATGCTCCGGCTCCGAATCGCGCCTCGCCGCCGCCAACTAGCCTTTCTCTGCATGGCAGCCCGCGTCCTCATCGCCAAACCCGGCCTCGACGGCCACGATCGCGGCGCCAAGGTGGTGGCGCGAGCCTTGCGCGACGCCGGGTGCGAGGTTGTGTACTCCGGGCTCCACCAGACACCAGACCAGATCGCACGCACCGCCGTAGACGAGGATGTGGACGGAGTCGGCTTGTCGACCTTGTCCGGAGCTCACCTGACACTGTTCCCCCGGGTCGTGGAGGCGCTCGCCGCCCACGGTGCGTCAGACATCGTGGTGTTCGGCGGCGGCATCATCCCCGAGGCCGACATCGAGCCGCTGCGAAAGGCCGGCATTGCCGCCGTGTTCACTCCAGGGACTCCGCTGGGAGAGATCGAGCAGTGGGTAGCGGATAATCTCGCCGGCGGGAGCGGGCCCGAGTGAATATCCATGAATATCAGGCAAAGGAGCTTTTCGCCGCCCGTGACATCGCGGTGCCGTTGGGACGGGTGGCAACCACCGTGGACGAGGCGGTAGCGGCGGTGCGTCCGCTGATCGAGGAGAGCGAAAACCCCGTCGTCGTCGTCAAGTCCCAGATCCACGCCGGAGGGCGGGGCAAGGGCCGCTTCAAGGAGCATCCGGACGTCAGCGGCGTCAACGTCGTCACCGACGGGATCGACGGCGGCATCGAAGCCGCCGAAGCGCGGGTCAGGGAGTTGGCCGAGCACATGCTGGGTTCGACGCTGGTGACGATCCAGACCGGCGCAGACG
>CAXMPL010000112.1:0-4373 GCA_964195125.1 uncultured Kiloniellales bacterium
CGCGCCTTGGATCCAGGCGAGTCGCCGGCCACCACCGCAGAGGTTCTGCCGGACACCGATCCGGTCACCTTGCCGCCACGATCCTCCACGGCGGCCTTGGCCTCTTCCCTGGAGAACCCGTCGAAGGTGCCGGTGAGCACGATCGTCACTCCCTCCAGCAAGTCACCTGCCTGCACGTCATCGATCGGGTCCTCCATCCGTACCCCGGCGGTGCGCAGTTTCTCGACGAGCTCCTGGTTGTCGCCGTCGGCAAACCAATCGACAACCGCGGCGGCGATCTCGGGCCCGACCCCGTCGATGCCGGTGATGTCGTCCTCAGAGGCGGCGGCGAGGGCGGCCACGGTGCGGAAGCGGCGTGCCAGCACCCTGGCCACGGTCCCCCCAACGTGGTCGATGCCAAACCCGGCGAGCAGTTTCCCCATCTCCCGATCCTTTGCTGCATCTATGGCGGAGAGCAGGTTCCCTACGGAGACGTCACCCCAGCCTTCCCTCCCCAGCAGGTCGTCCGGCTCGAGCGTGAAGATGTCGGCCGGGTCATGGATGAGCGACTCGGTGAGCAACAGGTCGATCGTCTTGTAGCCGAGGCCTTCGATGTCCATAGCTCCGCGACCGGCGAAGTGGGCGAGGTGTTCCCTCAGCCGGCTGGGGCAGGTGTAGCCGCCGGTGCACTTCGCCTTTGCCTCCCCCTCCGGCTTGATGATGGGATTCCCGCAGAACGGGCAGCGCTTCGGCATCTTCCACACCCTCGCCCCTGTCGGTCGCTGCGACAGGATCGGGCCGACTACCTCGGGAATCACGTCGCCTGCCCGGCGCACGATCACGGTGTCGCCCTCACGGATGTCCTTGCGATGCACCTCGCCCTCGTTGTGGAGGGTTGCGTTGGTGACCGTGACCCCCCCGACAAACACCGGCTCGAGCACGGCGTACGGGGTGACCGCACCCGTTCGCCCAACGTTGATGCGGATCTCGCGCAGCAGGGTCGTCTTCTCCTCGGGGGCCAGCTTGTAGGCGACGGCCCAGCGCGGGCTCTTTGCCGTGAATCCGAGAGTCTGCTGGTCGGCGAGCGAGTCCACCTTGACCACCACTCCATCGGTCTGGTAGTCGTGAGCGTGCCTGGCCTCCTCGGCGGTGCGCACGTAGGCCTCGACTCCTTCGATGTCGGTCACCGTCTTGTTGGCAGGGTTCACCGTCAACCCGAGGTCCCTCAGCCATGCCATCTGGTCGGTATGGGTGCCGAACGCAGCGCCGCCCTCGAGGTACCCAAGCTGGTACACCCAGATCGACAGCTGACGCTCCGCGGTTGCGGCCGGGTCCTTCTGCCGCACCGAACCGGCTGCGGTGTTGCGCGGATTTACGTACGGGCGCTCGCCGAGCTCGGCCTGTCGCTTGTTCAGCTCGTCGAATGCGGACACAGGCATGTAGATCTCGCCGCGAACCTCCATCACCGACGGCGGCTCACCCCGCAACAGCAGCGGCACCGCGCTGATCGTGCGCACGTTGGCGGTGATGTCCTCGCCGATCTCACCGTCGCCGCGGGTCGCCGCTTTGACCAGGCGCCCATCCTCATAGGTGAGAGAGATCGCCAACCCGTCGATCTTCAGCTCGCACGAGTACGCATCCGGTTCCTTACCGAGGAGCCGGACCAAACGCTCCTGCCATGCTTCGAGATCCTCCAAGCTCTCCACGTTGTCGAGCGAGAACATTCGCTCGCGGTGGGTCACCGGCGCGAACAGATCGGATGCGGGGCCCCCGAGCCGCTGCGTGGGCGAGTCCGGTGTCACCAACTCGGGATGCTCGGCCTCGATGGTCTGCAGCTCACGGAACAACGTATCGAACTCGATGTCTGCGATCTCCGCATCATCTAGGACGTGGTAGCGGTAGTCGTGGTAGCGGAGCGTCTCTCGCAGCTCAGCGGCGCGGGAGGCGTCGTCAGCCATCGGTGCGGAAGATGTCGTCGATCACCCCGCCGCCGAGCACCTCTTCGCCATCGTAGAAAACGGCCGATTGCCCGGGCGCGGGTGCCGGTGTCTTCCGGTGGAAGGAGACCCGCCAGCCACCAGGGTTGTCATCATCACCCTGGATCGTCGCCGGAATCGGCTTCGACCGGTAGCGCACCTTGACGTCCACGTGACCGGCCGCCGGTGGATGGCCGGCAACAAACGTCACCCCCGAAACCATGCACCCGTCGACGAGTAGGTCGTCATGGGTGCCGACGACCACCTCGGCGGAGGCCGGGCGCACTTCGACGACGTAGCGAGGTTCGCCGAGTGCGATGCCGAGGCCCTTGCGCTGGCCAATGGTGAAACCGGTCGTTCCCTGGTGGCTGCCAAGCACAGTCCCATCGGTTGCGACGACCGTCCCCGGCCTTGCGCTTTCGGAGAGGGCGGCGTCGAGAAAGGAGCGGTAATCGCTCTTCACAAAACAGAGGTCCTGGCTGTCGGGCTTGGCGGCGGTGCGCAACCCCAGCGCCGCCGCCCGCTCCCGCACCTCGGTCTTGGTCATCTCCCCGATCGGGAACCGGATACGCGATAGCTCGAACTGGCCGAGCATGTGCAGCACATACGACTGGTCCTTGTTCCCATCGACAGCGCGGAGCAAATGCCATCCGGTCTCGTCCCCGCGAACTCTGGCATGATGCCCGGTGACCAGGACATCGGTGCCGAGGGCATCCATCCGGTCGAACAGAGCGGAAAACCGCACCTTTCGATTGCACTCGATGCACGGGTTCGGAGTTCGACCGGCCAGGTAAGCCTCTCCAAACGGCTCGACAACGGCGCGGGTGAACTCGTCGACATAGTCCAGCACGTAATACGGCACGTCGAGCTGGGCGGCGACGCGCCTGGCATCCTCGGCGTCGGCGACGGTGCAGCAGCCGGCGGTCGGCATCTCTCCGTCCGGTCCCACCCATTGCTTCAATGTCACTCCGATGACCTCGAACCCTGCCTCCTGCATCAAGGCAGCAGCCACCGACGAGTCGACGCCTCCAGACATCGCGACCAAGGCTTTCATTGAAGCGTCTCCACGACGTCGGCAACCACGTTGGCTGCCGCGCCTGCGGTCGCAGTGACGTCGCTCCAGCCAAAGCTGAACCGCACCGCCTCGGCACCCTGATCCGGCGGCACGCCCATCGCCTCCATTACGTGGCTGGTGAGCTGCGCTCCGCTGTGACAGGCCGCGCCGGCGGCTGCGGCGATTCCGGCCTGGTCGAGCCTGATCAGCAGGGTTTCGGACCGAACACCGGGAAACCGAAGGTGGGCGTGTGAGACGAGACGCTCGGTGTCGACTCCGGTCACGTCGACCTTGACCCGGGAAGCCAGCTCGGACTCGAACCGATCTCTGGCAGAGCCAACAACCGACCGGTAACGACCCCGGTCGGCAACGGCAGCCTCTACAGCGGCGGCGAAGCCGACGATGCCAGCAACGTTGTGCGTCCCCGATCGCCGGCCAAGCTCCTGGCCACCACCGTGGATCACCGGCTCCAGCTCGATCCCGTCTCGAACGTAGAGGCAGCCCACCCCCTGCGGGCCACCGATCTTGTGGGCGGACACAGAGATCATGTCGGCACCGGTCGCCCCGACGGTGACCGGCAGCGAGGCAAAGGCCTGCACGGCGTCGGTGTGGAACAGGACGTCCGGTGCGGCGGCTGCGAGAGCGTCGGCAACCTCACGCTCCGGCTGGATCACCCCGGTCTCGTTGTTTGCGCTCATCACAGAGACCACCGCGGTGTGGTCGTCGACCGCGGCGACGACCTTTGCCGGATCGACCCTGCCATCCCCGTCGACGCCGACAATGGTGACGGCGTGACCAAGACGCTGGACGAATCGCGCCGATTCCAACACGGCATCGTGCTCGACGGCCGTCGTCACCACGCCACCACCGGACGCCAGCGCCGAGCCGACAACGGCGAGGTTGTCCGCATCGGTGCCCCCGCCGGTGAACACGATTTCCAAGGGATGGGAGGCACCGAGGGCCGCAGCGATCCGTTCTCGCGCTTCTTCGATAGCGTCCTTGGCGCGACGAGACACGGCATGGACACCGGAGGGATTGCCGAAACGGTCTCCGAGGTACGGCTGCATCGCCGCGCTGGCCTCGGGGCGCATCTGGGTCGTCGCTGCGTTGTCGAGATAGATCATCGGTTCCCCAGTATCAAGTAACAGGTAACAACTAACAAGTAACAAGCAACACGAACTGCTGACTTGCGACTTGCGACTCGCGACTTGCGACTCGCGACTCGCGACTCGCGACTCGCTCTCCCCCGCGATCCTTTGCACGAACGAGACCACGGCCTCTTCATAGTCGGCGACGGCGACGTTCCAGGCATCGAGGTGGGTCGCGCCCCCGATACGCAACAGCTCGACCTCTCCGGGCCGGGC
>CAXMPL010000113.1:0-1671 GCA_964195125.1 uncultured Kiloniellales bacterium
GGACCCGCGGCCACGGCGTTGGCCCGGATGTTGTCGGCTCCGAGGTAGCGCGCCAGATACCGCGTTACCGACTGCAGCGCCGCCTTGGAAACCCCCATCCAGTCATAGCCGGGCCATGCCCAGGTGTTGTCGAAGTCGAGCGCGACCAGCGAGCCGCCGCCTGCTCTTTGCATAAGCGGGCGTAGACCCGCAGCCAGGGTCTTGAACGAGAAGGCCGAGGTGATGAACGCGGTTGCCGCCGATTCCGCGGGTGTCGAGAGAAACAATCCACCGAGGGCATCTTCCGGGGCATAGGCAATGGCATGCAGAGCTCCGTCGACGGTTCCCCAACGCTCGTCGAGGTCAGCGACCAGCGCCTCCATGTGGGCCGGTTCAGTGATGTCGAGCTCCAAGACCGGCGGAGGGTCGGGGAGTCGTTGTGCCGATCGCTCGGTGAGACGCATTGCTCTGCCGAATCCGGTCACGACAATGCTCGCTCCCTGTTCCTGGGCGAGACGCGCCACGTTCCAGGCGATCGATCCGTCGGTCAGCACGCCGGTTACGACGATGCGTTTCCCCTTGAGCAACAGCGCTCCTCTCGGTCGTGAGACCATTTTAGGGGCGTCAGATGCTGAGCCACGCCCGAATGCCAAGACCCATCACGAACAGCAGGAGGATCCCGTAGGCGAGCGCAGGCCGTTTCGCCAACTGCGCCCGGTATACGTACGCAATCGAGAAGGTGACCGCGATCACCACGCCGTAGAACACGTGGAACGCAGCCGGGCGCATCCCCATGAGGTAGAGGGTGACACCGGCGGCTACCTGGATGAGCATCGCAGAGATGGCAATCGCCACCGCGATGCCGAACGCTCTGGCGGGGGGTCGACGAAATAGAGCAAGCCCGACACCCCACACGCCAACGACGCCAGTGGTAACAACGGCGACAAAGAACCAGTTCTGGTGAAACCACAGAACCGCATCCACGATGCCTCCCTCAGGTTGCCGCCGCGGGGATGCTACCGGGTGACGGCTTTGGACACGGCAGCGGTTTCTGCGCCGGCAGCGTTGATCAGATCGTCGGCGTCCAGGTGGATCGCCACCCCCGGCATCCCCGATCCGATTGAGACCTCACCCATGTCTCGCGCCGACGCGTCGACGATCACCGGCCATCCACCGGTCGCCCCGAACGGGGTGATGGTGCCGCGTCGGTACCCGGTGGCGGCGTACGCCTCCTCGGCGTCGGCCAAGGAGAGCCTCCGAACACCGAGATAGGCGCGGAGCGCCTTCCAGTCGATAACGCGATCGCCGGGGACCAGCACCAGCGCATAGCGGCCTTCCTCGACGCGTACCACCATGGTTTTGAGGATTCGATCGACGGTGGTGCCTCTCCGTTCCGCAGCGCCCACGATGTCCGGCGCCGGTTCGTACTCGACAAGGCGGTGGTCGACAGCTTCGAGCGCTTCGAACGTTGGGAGTTCCATGATCGTGAGCGTAATGAGAGTCGCAGGTCGCATGACTCAACCAGAGTCCAAAATCGGGCTTGCGACTTGCGACTTGCGACTTGCGACTTGTGTCTTGTGGTTCAGCTGACCGCGATAGGTCCCTCGATACCGGACACGACCCAGCCGGCATCCCCGGAGGTGACCCGGTAGGTGAACCAGGTGCCGCAGAGACCGCCACACCACATGGACA
>CAXMPL010000114.1:0-2536 GCA_964195125.1 uncultured Kiloniellales bacterium
TGGTCGTAATCAACCTCACCATCGCGATACGTGAGAACAAGCAGCCCATTGGTTCTGGCGATCCGCCGACCGAGGTACTTGATGGCGTCGAGGGTTGCCTCGTCTGCCCAGTGGGTGTCCTCGATCACCAAGATACTGGGATGCAGCGACCGCGAAAGCAGATTCAAGGTGGCTTCCAACACACCGGGACGGTCACCGTTCTCCAGAGCCTCCGCAAGGGAAGGCTCCTCCCGGGCGAAGTCCCAGAAAGGGCCTAACGGCTGAGGAGTCAGCAAGTCGTCGCAGGACCCAAAAAGGAGATGCGTCTCGTCAGCAGTCCTCTCGGCGAATTCGGTGATGAGAGAACTCTTGCCAATACCGGCCTCACCCCGGAGCAGGACGACCTTTCCCCCGGCCGAATCGACATCGGCCAGCAGATCAGCCATCAAGCCGAGTTCTCCATCCCGCTCCAGAAGCATGAGCCGCAGCGTAATGAACCAGTCCATATGTGCCGATATCGCGCGGGTCACGCGGCCCTTCGATTGTGTATGCGAACCGGGTTCACTTGAGTATCACAGCTCGTGGTGCCCTTCAGACGCTCCGCTGGATCGCGGCGCTCAGGAGTCTGGTTCGGAGAATCCATCTCTTGGGACCCGGCTGACGCGGCGGTAGCGGCAGCCGATATGAGCGGCAGAGTGGAGTCAGAACTAGTCCTTGCGCCCAGGGCGCTTTGTGCATTCCCCCACCCCCCGTCGATTGATACGTTGTCGGCGAAGGGGGTTTCCAGGAAGGGACTTCGCGGGCGCTGGCCCTTACCTGTCCGCCTGGCCGCGGACCCTAGGACCTGAGACCGGACCCCGGGACGTACGCATCCAGCACTTGGGAGCGGCGTACCGGGGTCCGGGGGTTTCTCCACCACACCAACGGCCAGCTGTTCGCGTCAGTTGACCTCGGGCGATCTCGTGTGCTGGAGCTATTCGGAACAGTTGCGCTGGCCTCGACGACCTTTAAAGCGGACCTTCGAGATACCACGTCGACATGGTGCCCTTGCCTTTGACGTCGACTTCGCCACGAGACTCGAGGTGATAGCCGCCTCGCAGTCTCTCCCAGGCGCCCTCGGCTACGTGAATCCGCCCTGGCTCACCGAGGCTTTCCATGCGGGCGGCTACGTTGATTGCGTCTCCCCAGAGGTCGTAGTGGAACTTTGATGTACCAACGATGGCTCCAACGGCGCTTCCCGAGTTGATCCCGATCCGGACCTGAATGGGGAGGGTGTCGCTTCGGCGCCGATCGGTCATCCAATCCCGCATGTCGAGTGCCATGCGGGCGATGGCGTCGCAGTGATCGTCGCGCTGGACGGGAGCACCGGCGGCGACCATGTAGCCGTCGCCGATGGTTCTAATCTTCTCCACTCCGTATCGATCGGCGAAGCGGTCAAATGCAGTGAACACCTCGTTGAGCAGCTCGACCGCCTCATGCGGACTCAGACGCTCGGACAACCCCGTGAAGCCGACGACATCGGCGAACAGCGCGGTCACTTCGTCGAAATGCTCGGCGATGGTTTTGCCAGGGTGGGCCTTGAGCCGTTCGGCGATCGAAGCCGGGAGAACGTTCAGTAAAAGCCGTTCGGCGCGAGCGTGCTCCTGCCTGAGCTTGGTTTCGATCTGTCGGCGTTCGGTGATGTCGACGAAGGTGAGTACCGAGCCGATCGATTCGCCGTCGCGATCCATTGGATACGACCAGTATTCCGCGGGGAAGCTGGTCCCATCGGCCCGCCATATCACCTCGTCGTCGACGTGTACTCCCTCGCCAACTCTGAATGCCTGGTAGATCTTGCACTCGACCATTGGATATGGCTCCCCGTTGGGATGCGTGTGATGCACCAACTCGTGCATGTTGCGGCCAAGCAAATCCTGGTCTGACTCGAAGCCGAGCAACCGTACACAGGCTGGGTTGGCAAAGGTGCAGTTTCCTTGCAGGTCGACGCCGTAGATCCCCTCGCCGGTCGAGTTCAGCAGCAGCCTGACCTGCTCTTCGCTGTCGCGCATGCGCTTTTCCATTCGGCGCCGCTCGGTGATATCAACGAAGGTCAGCACAGAGCCGATGAGCTCTCCGTCCTGCTCGACCGGGTAAGACCAGTACTCGGCCGGAAAGCTGGAGCCGTCTTCGCACCACATCAACTCATCATCGACATGCACACCCTCGCCAACTCTGAATGCCTGGTAGATCTTGCACTCGACCATTGGATATGGCTCCCCGTTGGGACGCGTGTGATGCACCAACTCGTGCATGTTGCGGCCAAGCAAATCCTGGTCTGACTCGAACCCGAGCAGCGTGATGCACGCTGGGTTGGCGAAGGTGCAGTTCCCGTCGAGATCGACGCCGTATATCCCTTCGCCGGTCGAGTTCAGCAGCTGGCGCTCGATACCGCCGGCTCCATCGAGGGCATTGACAGGCTCGGTCACGATCGAAGGAGTTCTGTTCCGTACCGCATGATCAGCCTCTTTCCGCCCCGACAGCAACGCTACTCGACGATGGTCGCTGTCATCGCGGTCAG
>CAXMPL010000115.1:0-1895 GCA_964195125.1 uncultured Kiloniellales bacterium
AGCACATCGACCGGCCCCAACTTGGCGAGCTTCTCCTCCATCTCGGCTTCGGTGACCTCGCCCGGAGTCCCGATCCGGACGGTCCCGCCTCCGGCGAACCCGACCCTGATCCCTTCGATCTCGATGACCTCGGCGTCGACAAAACGGGCAGAAGCCGGCAAATGCTCGGCGAGCATGTCGGGCCGGTCGGCGTTGCCGTAGGTGACATACGCCTCGGAGCTATCGAGGGCAGCACAGATCTCCCGGTAGGCCGCCGCGATCGCTTCGTTGTACTGCGATCTGAGCTCGTTCTCACGACCCCTGGTGTGCTCCCGCCACATCGCAGAGGCTTCTTCGGTGCGCCCTTCGGTCCGCAAAGCCACGAATCGGTCGGCCAGATCGTGCCCGGAGACATCGGCGATGATGCCGGTTCGTGTTCGATAGTCGATGAAGTTGATCAGATCGCCGAGCACGAGCAGCGGCTGGCCCTGCGAGGCAACCCTGGCGAGGGAGTCAACGGCCCCGTGGACGTCGGCGACGAGGAGCATCAGCTTTGCGTTGGGGCGAACACCCGTGCCACGACAACCAGTGCCGCACCTCCGACGAGGGCGGCCACGGCGGCGAGTACCGAGTTCCAGCCGGCGAAGGTCGCCGACATCCCTCCCATTCCAAATCCGAACACGGCAGCGGTCGTCGATCGTCCCGTCTCACCGAATCGTCGCTCCGGATCGGCGAATTCCCAGCCATCGACCCAGGCTCCGACTGCGACGCCGACGATCCACACCAGCAGCGCGAGCAACCCGAGGGCGAGTGCTATGGCGTAGATCCAGACCATGGGGTCAGCGTAGACCGATAGCCCGCTCGAGCTCGTCACGGACCCGGGGGTCGCGCTCGGCGAGGTTTGCGGTCTCCAAGGCGGCGTCGGTGACGCTGCCCGCGAACCGGGCGGCAGCCCATGCTGCGTGCGCTCGCAGCAGCCAGTCGGGATGGCCGAGGTAACCGATCACGACATCTCGCAGCTGCGGGGAGCGATCGTTTCCTGCGACCACCAGGGCATTGCGCCGGAGGATCCGGGGTCGGCGGCCGGGGAGGTAGAAGTGGGCGTAACGCCGCAGCAGGGTCTGGTCGTCTGCGCCGAGTATGTCGAGAATCTGCGGGCGCACCGGCAGATCGATGCTCTGCTCCAGCGCCCTGTGCCCCGGCGGGCAGGCGGTGAGGCAGTCGTCACAGCCATACAACCGATCACCGACCGTTTCCCTGAGCCTTTCGGGGATCACCCCCGCGCTCTGTAACCAATAGGCGAGACAGAGGCTGGCGTCGAGCACACCCGGCGCAACGATGGCACCGGTCGGGCACGCCGGCATGCAGGCAACACAGGTGCCGCAGGAACGACGCATCGGCCGGTCAACGGGCAGTACGGCGTCGGTTACGACAGAGCCGAGCAACACCCATGGCCCGGAACCAGGAACCAGGACCATCGTGCTCTTTCCCCACCATCCGATCCCGGCACGAACCGCCGCGGCGCGATCGACCATTCGCGAGTCGTCGGCGAACACGGCGGAGCGGTGCCCCTCGGCACCGAGCGCGGCTGCGATCGCGTCGAGGGCTGCCCGCAACCCGACATAGTGGTCGGTCTCAGCAAACCGGGCGATCCGCATCGTTCCCGGTTCGGTCGAGTCGACATCAGCGGTGCCCGGCACGTAGGGATGGGCAACTGCAACGATGCGCTTGGCCCACGGATGGGTTCTACGGACATCGGTCGCTACCTCGGTGTCGGTATAGGTGAACGGCAGGTCGGCGCTGAGCCCCTCGGCTCTGCGGGTTTCCATGGTTTCGGCAACGCCAGCGAATTCGTCGGCCGTCGTCACCCCGATGCCGACGCAACCAAGGCTCTTCGCAATCTCATCAAGGCGCTG
>CAXMPL010000116.1:0-2043 GCA_964195125.1 uncultured Kiloniellales bacterium
CACTATCTCAACCCTGCCGGCCCGGGTCCGGTCACGATCGACACCAACCTCGTCAAGACGGGAAAGCGTTTCGCCACGGTCCAGGCCCGCCTCAATGATCCCCAACACTCGCTGGTCGCGCTGCAAGGCACCTTCGGAGACCTCCAGCCCTCGACCGCGTTGAAGAGATTCGAAGCGGGACCGCCCGAGCTGCCACCACCCGAGGAGTGCGTCGGTGTCGAGCCCGCCGACCCCTTCCCCCCGCCCATCTTCGCCAAGATTGATGTGCGGCTCCACCCCGACGACGTACCTCTCTTCTCCGACGGCCCGCGACAGCCGCGTATCAGGGGATGGTTCCGACTCCGCAACGGCGAACCGATCGACACCTTCGCCGTGCTGCTCGCTGTCGATGGGTTCCCGCCTGCCATCTTCAATACCGACCAGCCACCAGCGTGGACGCCTACTGTCGAGCTCACCGCCCATGTGCGCGCTGTGCCAGTACGCGACGGGTGGCTGGCATGTGCCTTTACCACACGCTTTATCACCGGGGGGTTCCTCGAGGAAGACGGCGAGGTGTGGGACGCTACCGGACGGCTGATCGCTCAGTCCCGCCAACTGGCGTTGGTGCCCAGAACGTGAATTAGGTGTCTTAGCTGTTGAGCCGGGAGTGACAGGGGACGTACTGCGTATTACGTATCACGTATGCCGACCCGAGACGGATTGCGTAGAACGGAGTACCGAATACTTCGCTGGCGGGTTCTCATGCGACTCTCAGGATCAAAGACGCTAGCCGCGCCGTTGGTATGGGTAAGCGACCGCGACACGAGGACTTTTCTATGACGATGACCAGCGGCAGCGGCACCTACATCGGCTACGAGCCACCTGGATCCAAGGCCCCTCTCGGATCGGAGCCGCCACGTCGGAGGAAGGGTGGCTGGATCGCGGTGGTCGCAGCCGCGCTCATCGTGGGCGCACTTTCTGGAGCCTCCGCTGCCATCCTGATCGACGATGAGCCTGCGGCGCCCGTCGTCATCGAGGTCCCGGTCGCCGCCGATCCGGTCTCTCCGTCGGACACCGGTGCCCCAACCATCCTCGGGGTCGATCCCGCTGCGGTTGGCGCCACTGTCATCCCGAGCATCGTCACCGTACAAGTGGGCTCGACCCAGAACGGCGAGTTCGTCGCCACAGCCTCAGGGTCGGGCGTCGTATTCGATCCCAGTCACATCATCACCAACCACCACGTGATCGACGGCGCGACCGCGGTCAAGGTCGTTCTCTCCGATGGCAGGGTCTATGACGCCGAAATCGTCGGCAGCGACCCCATCACCGACGTTGGCGTGCTGGAGTTGGAGACGACAGACCTAATACCGCTGGCGCTTGGCGCAGCCGACACGCTCACCGTCGGGATGCCGGCTATCGCGGTCGGAAGCCCTCTTGGTCTCGATGGCGGGCCCTCCCTGTCGGTAGGTGTCATCTCCGCCCTGGGTCGTGAGGTTCAGACGGGCCCCGAGGTCGTTCTCTTCGGCATGATCCAGACCGATGCTCCAATCACCAACGGGTCGAGCGGCGGCGCTCTGGTCGACTCCAACGGCGAGCTGATCGGCATCACCACCGCGATCGGCGCCAGCCAACTCGGCATCGAAGGCATCGGGTTCGCCACCCCCATCGAGATCGTCGAGCGCGTTGCCATCGAGATCATCGACACCGGGTCTGCCTCCCACGCACTCTTGGGGATCCTCGGCAGCACCTCTTACGAATCAATCGCGGACAGCGGCGTGATGCCGGTTGGGGTCACCGTCGAAGAGGTGACCGAATCCTCATCAGCCGCCGTTGCCGGGATCGCCGTGGGCCAGGTGATCACCTCTGTCGATGGTGTCCCCGTCCGCACCATGGACGAGCTGATCACCGCCCTGCGGCATTACAGCGCTGGGGAGACGGTGACCGTCCAGTTGACCGATGGCGGAACAGTCACCCTCGAGCTCGGGGCGCGGGAGTAAGAAGTACCAAGTACCAAGTAGAAAACCCGGGCCTGGCCCGGGTCTTCGCTACAGGTAGCGATGAAGC
>CAXMPL010000117.1:0-2518 GCA_964195125.1 uncultured Kiloniellales bacterium
GAACAGCTGCACGACCTGGGCCCCTGCATCGATCTGTGCAGACAGGTAGGCCCGCATGGCGGCGGCGAGAACGGCCAGCCCTTCGGTCGGGTCCTCGCTATGGATGGCCCGCCGCAGGTTGGGGAACTGCTGGGAGCCTCCTCCTTCGAGCAGATAGGCGAGCAGCGTCATGGGACCACCGGCGAAGCCGATCGTGGTCACATCGGGATCGACCGACGCCCGCACCGTGGCGATAGTTTCGGAGACGAACTCGACCTTGGCCGGATCGAGTTCACCCAGCCGGGCTACCTCCTGCAGGTTGATCGGAGCCAATTTGGGCCCGGGATCGAAGTCGACCTCCACCCCCATGGCGGTGACAGGGGTCATGATGTCGGAGAAGACGATGGCGGCGTCGAGAGGAAAACGGCGGATCGGTTGGAGTGTGATCTCGGCTGCCACCCTCGGGCTGCGCATCGCTTGGTCGAATGTGTAGCGGCCACGCAGCTCCCGGTATTCCGGCAAGTAACGCCCCGCCTGGCGCATGAACCAGACGGGAGGCCGGTCGAGTGGCTCGCGTTGAAGTGCTCGGATAAGCCTCATCGGGCCGTCTCCTCGATTGCCCCGGCCAGGGCGTCCAACGCCATCTCCAGGGTCTCATCAAGGTGTGCCTCCATGAGGAACCAGGTCTCATACGGGGAGGGTGGGAGCAAGACACCCCGTGCCAGCGCGGCGTGAAAGAACCGGTTGAACAGCGTGTGGTCGAGACCAGCGACGTCATCCCAGCTCAGTGCCTGGTCGACACCGAGGAAGATGCCGACCATCCCACCCACGTGGTTGACCACACCGGGCATCCCGGTTCGACTGAGCGCGGCTCCGAGCCGCGTGGTCATCTCTTCCCCGGCCGCATCGAAACGCGGATACAGGTCCGGATGAGCAGCCAAATAGCGCAGAGTGGCAATCCCCGCCGCGGTCACGATCGGGTTGCCGGCCAGGGTGCCCGCCTGGTACACCGGCCCGTCGGGAGAGATCATGCGCATCAGCTCGGCACGCCCCCCGTATGCGGCGGCCGGTGTCCCTCCAGCCACCACCTTGCCCAGAGCCGTTAGGTCGGGCGTGACACGATACCGATCCTGTGCGCCGCCCAGAGCCACACGGAACCCGGTCATAACCTCATCGAAAATCAATAGTGCGCCGTCGGCGTCACAGAGGCTCCGAAGCCCCTGGAGGAAGCCGGTAACAGGAGGAATGCAACCCATGTTGCCGGCCACCGGCTCCACGATCACCGCCGCCACCTGCCCGTCCCCCATGAACGCAGAGACCGAGTCGAGATCGTTGTATCGAGCCACCCGGGTGTCGGAAACGGTGCCGGGAGGCACACCGGGGCTGGAAGGCTCCCCAAAGGTGGCGAGACCCGACCCGGCCCTGACCAAGAAGGAGTCGCTGTGCCCGTGATAACACCCTTCGAACTTGACCACGACAGGGCGGCCGGTGGCGGCCCGGGCCAGTCTCAACGTGGAGGCGGTCGCCTCGGTCCCGGAGTTCACCATCCGCACCACATCCATCGAAGGGACCAGCGAGCAGACCAGCTCCGCGAGCTCCACCTCAGAGGTGGTAGGCACCCCGAACGACGTGCCCCGGCCTAGGGCCTCCCCGATCGCCGCCACCACCTCGGGATGAGCGTGGCCAAGGATCAAAGCCCCCCAGGAAGCTATGAAGTCGACAAGCTCTTCACCCTCGACCGTCCGGAGACGGGCACCAAGGCCGGACTCGATGAAAAGAGGAGTGCCACCCACGGCCCGGAACGCCCGCACGGGCGAGTTGACCCCGCCCGGCATCACCTCAGTCGCGCGCCGATACCACTGGTCGGAATCGAGCCGAGCATCAACGGTCGTTGGGAGATCTGGAGAAGCAAATCTGGCGGTCACCTGACCTCCTCGAGCAGCCGGGCGGCGTCTAACGCGAAATAGGTGAGGACGATCCCCGCTCCCGCTCGGACGATGCCGGTGAGCGATTCCAACATCAGCCGGTCTCTGTCGATCCACCCTTGAGCGGCCGCAGCCTCGATCATGGCAAACTCGCCTGACACCTGATAGGCGACCACCGGCACGTCGACCCGCTCACGTACCGCACGGACGACGTCGAGGTAGGGACCGGCTGGTTTGACCATCACCATGTCGGCGCCTTCGGCTACGTCGAGGAGAGCCTCCCGGATCGCCTCGCGGGTGTTGGGAGGGTCCATCTGATGGGTACGACGGTCACCGAACGCCGGTGCCGATGCGGCAGCCTCCCGGAAAGGTCCGTAGTAGCCGGAGGCGTATTTGACTGCGTAAGAGCAGATCACCGTGTCGGTGTGTCCCTCCTCGTCGAGGACGGCTCGGATGGCTCCCACGCGACCGTCCATCATATCCGAGGGCGCCACAACGTCGGCGCCGGCATCGGCGTAGACCACCGCCGCCCGGGCCAGCAGGGGCAGGGCGGAATCGTTGTCAACGATCTCGCCTCGGAGTGGCCCACAGTGCCCATGGCTGGTGTACTCGCA
>CAXMPL010000118.1:0-14918 GCA_964195125.1 uncultured Kiloniellales bacterium
GGACATCGAGGCCAACTTCCTGATCGGTGCCTACGTCGATATCGCCGATCGGGTGGTGAGCAAGTCCAGCTATCTCGGCTGTGGTCCGTACCGAACGCCGGCAGCCCGGATCCTGGCGCGGGCGATCCTCTCCCACACCACGCCGAGCACGGCTTTCCGTGGGTTTGGCATCCCGCAGTTGACGTGGGCCAGGGAATCCAACCTCGACGAAGGGGCGCGCGTTCTCGGCATCGACCGCTTGGAGCTCCGCCTGCGCAATCTCGTTGCCGACGGAGAGGCCTTCATCCCGGGCGACACCGCGGCCGACGGCGACTGGGCGCAGTCGGTGCGCAAGGCAGCCGAGCTGATCAAATGGGATAGCCCGGTCCCGCCGGGCCGCGGTCGCGGCCTGGCCATTGGCCTCAAGTCCGGACCCACCGCCGGTCTCTCCTACTCGACGGTCCGACTGCTCGCCGACGGCAGCGGTGTCGTCTACTCAGGCACGTCTGATATGGGACAAGGAGCGCGCACGATCTTCGCCCAGATCGTGTCCCAGGAGCTCGGGGTGCCGCTCGACCGGATTTCCGTCGTCATGGGCGACACCGCGGTGGTGCCATACGATCAGCAGACCTCGGCAAGCCGATCGTCGGTGTTCATGGGGACGGCGGTCCTGCGCGCTTGCCAAGAAATCCAGGCGCAGTTATGCGAAATGGCCTCCCGTCTCCATGGCATAGAAGCGTCCGAGATTGTCGTCGAGAACGGTGTCGTGCGGCTTCCCAACGGCGAAGCGGCGATTGTTGAGGTGCTTCAGCAGGGCCTCGACCCGTTGGGAGGTGAGCTCGTCGGCAATGGAGAGATGCGCAAGCAAGGTGATCCCGACCATCCCCTCGGCGGCAGCGCCGCCTTCTTCGAGTTCAACTGTACGGCGACCGAGGTCGAGGTCGACCAGGAGACCGGCGAGACCCTCCTCCACCGATATGTAACCGTAGGAGATGTCGGTCGAGCGATGAACCCGATACAGGTCGCCGGCCAAGACGAGGGTGCAGCAATCATGGGCCTCGGCCACACCCTCATGGAGCACATCATCCTCGACGAGTCGGGCAGGATTCAGAACCTGGGTGCTATCGACTACAGGATTCCGACCAGCAACGACCTCCCTCTCGAGTTGGTCAGCGCCAGCGTGGAGAACGGCGACGGCCCCGGACCGTACGGCATCAAGGGGATCGCCGAGGGAGCTCTGCTGCCCACCGCACCGGCAGTGGCCGGTGCGGTTCGGGAAGCGACCGGAGCCTTCATCCGCGACCTGCCACTGACACCCGAACGAATCTGGCAAGCACTCCAGGAGAGACCCTGACTATCTACGAGGAAGTCGGGCCGGCTGCCGACATTCCGCCACAGAAAATCATCCAGGCGGCTCAGTTGGTGAAGGAGGGGCGCTGGTTCTCTCTCGCCGCGGCGAGGTTCCCTGGTATGCCCCTCTTCCCGGGTCACCCGCCGTTTCAGGTGACCGCGTATCGGACCCCAGGGGGCATTCGAGCCGAGGGTGCTCAGCCGTGGGGTCCGCCCAACGAAGCCGGATTGGGATACATGGCCGAGGTGGTGAGCGCGACCTCCCACTCCGGCACACACATCGACGCGCTGGCACACATGACCGTTGGGCCGGACAACCACTGGTACGGAGGCGGAAATACCGCCGAGCATCTGACCGACTGGGGCCCCTCGGTTGGTGACGCCGAGAAGCTTCCCCCCTTCTTCACCAGGGGCGTCCTCCTCGACGCCGCCGGCTATCGAGGTGTGGAAGCTCTTCCCGCCGGCTCGCCGATCGACGCCATCGAGATGCGGGCGATCGCGGAGTGGGAAGGGGTCGAGGTCCGGAAATGGGATGTCGTGCTCATCAGGACCGGTTACCTGGCCTTCTGGCCCGACGCCGGCAGGATGGAGAAACACAAGACGGCGGGCCCCGACCTGTCGGCGGCGGAGTGGCTGCTGGAGCGAGGTGTCGTGGCCACCGGCACCGATACCGAAACCTACGAAGTGCAACCGGCTCCTGACCGGGGAGAGCCATCGAATCCGCAGCCGGTGCATACTCGACTGCTGATAGAGAACGGCATTTACCTCATCGAGAGCGCCTATCTCGAGGAGATCGGCGCTGCCAAGGTGTACGAGTTCCTGTTCGTCGCCCTGCCGGTCAAGATTCGAGGGGCGACGGGATCGATGATGGATCCGCTTGCCGTGATTTGAGATAGGGAGAAACCCGAATGAAAGCTGTCGTTGTCACCGAGCCGAACCGGTTCTCGATCGAGGACGTGGCCGATCCCGAGCCCGGAGCATTCGAGGTCAAGTGTCAAGTCCGCGCGGTGACGATCTGTGGAACCGACTCCCACCTGCTTCGGGGTGACTACCCGGAGTTCTGGCCGCCTGGATTCCCGTTTATTCCCGGCCACGAGTGGGCAGGGGAGATCGTGGAGGTCGGGCCCGGTGCTGAGCTCCTCGGGTGGAAGACCGGCGACCGTGTTGCCGGCACGTCGCACGACGCCTGTGGGTACTGCCAGAAGTGTGTCGAAGGCCGCTACAACCTCTGCGAGAACTACGGGGTTCCCGGGCTGCATCACCAATATGGCCACAATTATCAGGGAGCGTTCGCCGAGTTCGTCGTGCACGGCGCCAAGGCTGTGTTCCCTCTGCCCGATGAGCTGTCCTTCGATGAGGGTGCGCTACTCGACCCGGCGTCTATCGCTCTGCACACAGCGAATCGGGGAGGGAACCGTCCCGGGGACACCGTTGTCGTCTTCGGACCCGGTCCTATCGGCTTGTTGGCTGCCGACTGCGCGCGGAGTCGCGGCGCTGGAAAGGTGATTGTGGTGGGGCGCGGCTCACGGCTGGCCAAGGCGGCGCAGATGGGGAGCGACGTGGTGGACTATACGAGCGAAGATCCGGTTGCGGCGATCCGACAGGCAACGGCTGGCCTGGGAACAGACGTCGTGCTCGAATGCGCAGGAGTGCCGCAGACCTACCAATGGAGCCTCGAGGTGCTCCGCAAAGGGGGGAGAGTCGCTTCCGTCGGCATTCCGGTGGAGGACGTGAAGCTGTCGCTGCAGGAGCTCGTTCTCTACGAGTTCGAACTCGTCGGAGCCCGTGCCTCGGCGGGGGAGATGGTCAACGTCACCCCGCTGGTCGTGAAGGGTCACATCAGGGTCGGCGAGCTGATCACTCACCACTTCCCGCTGGTGGACTTCGCCGAAGCTATCGACACCTTCAACGAGCGGCGGGATGGGGCGCTGAAGATCATCCTTCAGCCGTGACTGTCGTCCCGGACCCGTCGGGTTCGGCGCGCAACGCCCGGGGCCAAGCCGAGGGGGAGGAAGGCGCCGGCTTCCCATGGCGAATGGTTTCGGCGTCGGTGCTCACCATCTCCGTGGCGATGCTGCCCGGCTTCCTACCCGGTGCGCTGGCCATCCAGCTGGCCGACGACTTCGACATCACTGTCGCAGGGGTGGGCGTGGTGGTCGGGGTTTTCTTCACTGTGGCCGCGCTGGCATCACCTGTGATGGGACGGGTGGCCGAGCGCACGAGCTGGGCTCCAAGCATGCGGCTCGCCGCTCTCGTTGCCGCGGCAAACCTCGGTTTGACAGCCTTCCTCGCCACCTCGGTGATCACACTCGCATTGATCGCAATCGTCGGAGGCGTTGGGGTGGCGTTGGCACAGCCGGCCACCAATCTCGGGCTGGCTCGATGTACGGTGAAAGACCGGCAGGGCCTGGCATATGGGTTCAAGCACGCCGCTGTTCCCGCGGCTGTGGCCTTCGCCGGTTTCGCGGTGCCTGCGGTCGCGATCCCTCTCGGTTGGGAATGGGTGTTCCTCATCGCGGCCATCGTGGCGGTCTTCGCTGCGCTCTTCATCCCGTTCGATCCATTGCGGTATGAGGTTCACCAGGGGCCGGACGTAAAGCCAGAGGTCCTCGGTCGCCTGAGCACTCCGCTTCCTCTGCTCATCGTGTTGGCAGTCGGAGCCGCACTGGGGCTGATGGGGATCGGTGGTCTGGCGACGTTCCTGGTCCTGTATTCGGTCGACGTTGGGTTTTCGGCAGCCGCTGCCGGAGCATTGCTGGCCCTGGGGAGCGTGTTTGGGATCTCGATGCGGCTCTTCGCCGGCTGGAAGATCGACCGCCGGGCTGCGGGCGGGTTTTCGACGGTCGCCGTGTTCCTGCTCACCGGTGCGATCGGTCTCGCTGTCGTCGGTTCCGGGGTACAGGTGCTTGTCGTTGTCGGCTCCCTCGTCGCGTTCACTTTTGGATGGGGATGGGCAGGCCTGTTCACCTTCTCCGTAGTCCGGGCCAACCAGGCGGCGCCGGCGGCGTCGACCGCGATCACGCAGACCGGCTCCTTTGTCGGAGGCGCCGTCGGCCCTATCGTATTCGGCATCATCGCCGGGGGGATTTCGTTTACGGTCGCCTGGATCGCAATGGCCATTTTTCTGGTGGTGGCCGGCGGCCTCGTCCGGTTTGCGTCAGGCCGCTTGCCAAGCTGAGACCGGGTCCAAGCGTTATTTCTGCGCCTACGTCGACAGCTTGTCGTAGAGCGCGCCTGCGTTGTTTTCCTGGATGTGATCCATCATGTATTCCTGACCGATGTCGACGGAGCACTTGTCGCGGAAGTTGACACGCTCGACGGTCTCCTCACGGCTCCAGCCGCTGGCGATGGCGGCCGCTATCGCCGTCTCCCATTCCATGAGGTTCATCCGCTGGGTGTCCAGGTAGGCCTTGTCTGTGACGGGACCGTGGCCGGGCACGAGGAAGTCGAACTCGAGCTGGCGAATCCGTTCTAGCGCGTCAAGCCACTGGCCGACGTCGGACGTCATCAGCCAGGTCTGACAATCCGAGAAAATGGTGTCACCGGTGAAAACCACTCGCTCGTCTGGCACGAAGACCGCTACCTGGCCTGGGGTGTGGCCAGGGGTGTGGAGCAGATCGAAGGTGTGGTCGCCGACGTCGAGGCGTAGATCGCCGGTGAAGACGATGGAAGCCTTGTTGGGATCGTCGAAGTACGTCTCTTCATCGGGGAAGATCGCTTCGCCGGCTGGGTCGTCGGTGGGGAGGGCCTCCTTGGCGTAGTTGTACGGGTTCAACTCCGGTGTCGGCACCATGAAATTGTCATAGACGCCCTGATGGTGAACGACCGTGCCGGCACCCATGAAGAAGTAGTTGCCGAAGATGTGGTCGACGTGGTGCTCGGTGTTGATGAGATAGCGAATCGGGCCGTGTTTCTCGGCCTCGGTACGCATCTCGACCGCCTTGGTGGGTAGTTGCGGGGTGTCGATCACGACGACCCCATCGGATGTGGTCACAAAGCTCGGGTTGCAGCCCCGCAGTTTCGTATTCGTGAAGACGTTCTCGGTTACCTGTTCCAAAGCTGTGCTCCTTTCTCCATGACCGGAGATTATTGCGTTGCGGTGAGCCCGCCGTCGATGGTGAGAATCTGTCCCGTGATGAACGATGAAGCCGGCGAGCAGAACAAGAGCACCGCTCCGATGAGGTCGTCGGGAGCGCCGATGCGGCGCAGCGGAATCCGGTTCACGATGCCGGCCTTGAAGTCTGGATCGTCGAGGAGCATCGCCACCTGCGGGGTGTCGACGAACGTCGGGGAGATGGCGTTGACGGTGATCCCGTACTGGGCCCACTCCGTTGCTTCCTGACGCGTCAACGCGTCGAGCGCCCCCTTGGCGGCGACATAGGCCGAATAACCGGCGTTGATGCCAAGCTGGCCTCTGACCGAGGAGATATTCAGGACGCGCCCGCCATTGCCTCCTTCGATCATGGCCCGCACCGCTGCCTGGGTGGGGAGGAGCGCGCTCGTCAGGTTCAGCTCGAAGATCCACTCCCAAGCATCGTCCGGATACTCGTGGGCGGGAAAGAGGACGTTGCCGGCACCCCCGCCGACGGAGTTCACGATGATATCGACGCGGCCAAAGCGGTCGAGGGTTTCGGAAACTGCCCGGTCGGCGTCAGCGCGTTCGGTGACGTCGGCGGTGACGACCAGCGCCTCCCCACCCTCCTCCTCGATGGTGGTGGCGACGGCCTTGCATGTCTCGGGGGTACGCCCGACGACCGCCACCTTGGCGCCGGCGCGTGCCAGCGCCAGCGACAGATGCGAACCGATGCCGCCGCTGCCGCCGGGAACGACCGCCACCAGGTCATCGAGCCGGTAGATGTCGAGCTGGCTCATGGCCGCGCCTCGAGGTGTTCGCTGACCACGGCGGCGACCTGTCCCGCCGACAACCGGTACTTCTCCAGCAGTGCCTCATCGGGACCCGACTCGCCGTAAACGTCCATGATCCCGTGGAACCGCATCGGAGTAGGCGAGTGCTCGGCCAGGGTCTCGGCGACGGCGCCCCCAAGGCCGCCGATGATCGTGTGGTCCTCGATCGTGATGACAAAACCGGTGCGTTCTGCGGCGTCCACGATTGCTTCTTTGTCGATCGGTTTGATCGTCGGCACATGGAGGACGTGGGCATCGATGCCCTGGCCGGCGAGTATCTCGGCAGCACCGAGTACTCGGGTCGTCTGGACGCCGCTCGAGATGAGCGTGAGGTCGCTGCCCTCCCTGACCACGACCGCACGGCCGATGTCGAACTGGTAGTCCTCGTCGAAGATCCGCAGTGCTCCCTGGCGGGTGACCCGCATATAGGCCGGACCGTCTCTGTCGACGATTGCGTGGAGGGCCTGGCGCGCCTCGACATCGTCGGCGGGCGCCACCACGGTCATGTTGGGCATGGCGCGCATGATCGAGACGTCGTCGAACATGAGGTGGGTCTTCCCCGTCATCCCTGCGAGCAGCCCTGCGTAGCCGCCCATGATCTTCACGCTCAGGTTTGGCTGGGCGACCAGGACCCTCACCGGGTCGAGTGCTCTGGCGACGGCAAAGCAGGCGAACGTGCTGACGAAGGGAATCAGGCCGACCGTCGCCATGCCTGCGGCGACACCGAGCATATTCTGCTCGGCTATGCCCATCTGGAAGAAGCGATCGCCGTGGGCCTCCTCGAAGATGTCGGCCCGGGTCGAGCTGCCCAGATCGCCGTCGACCATGACGATTCGGGGATCGCCGTCTGCGATCTCGGAAACGACTTCGCCGAAGGTGACCCGGAGCGCCTGGCTCATCTGAGCTGTCATTCCCCATCACCTCCTGCTTCGTCGCCCGGTAACTCGCCGAGCTCGGTGAGGGCGATGGTGAGCTCCTCTGCGGTTGGCACCTTGCTGTGCCACTGGAAGACGTTCTCCATGTAGGAGACGCCCTTGCCCTTGACGGTGTGGGCGACGACGGCAACGGGACCGTCGGCATCCTGAACGGATTCCATGACCTCGAGGAAGGCCGCGATGTCGTGCCCGTCCCCCTCGACGACGTGCCAGCCGAACGCCTTCCAGCGATCGGCGAGCTCGGTGCCGGTGTATGGAGGTATCCGATCTTGTGCGCTCTCGCCGCGCCATCCGAACTGCTGCAGCTTGTTGTGATCCAGGACCACGATGAGGTTGTCGAGGCGATATCGGTTGGCAACGTGGGCGCCCTCCCAGACGATCCCCTCGTTGCACTCGCCGTCTCCGACCATCGCATAGGTGGTGAATTCGGCCCCGATCGCCTTGGCTCCCATGGCGATGCCGACCGCACCGGAGAACCCGAGGCCGAGCGAGCCTGACGAAATGTCGATGCCGGGAAGGGCGGTCATATCGGGATGCCCTTGGAGACGCGAGTCGATGGCGTCGAAGGTGTCGAGTTCAGCGACCGGGAAGTAGCCGCGCAACGCCATCACTGCGTACAAGGCTATTGAGCTGTGCCCCTTGGAGAGCACGAATCGATCCCGGTCCGGCCACAGCGGCTCGTCGGGCCGGATGTTCAAGATCCTCCAGTACAGCGCGGTGAGCATGTCGGTGGCCGACAGGGGCCCGCCGAGGTGCCCGCCCTCGGCGTTGGCGATTGCCTTGACGATCGCCACCCTGGCCCGACGGGCCAGCTCCTCGAGCTCGGCGATGTCGGGGCGTTCGATCACTTCTGCAGTCATGCCCAGCCTTCCTATCCGCTGGTCACTTGTCGTCCTCGTAGGATCCCGGCACCACTGGGGGACCGAACGCGGTCACCATCTCCAGGTCGCCGGGTCCGGTGGAGACCGTTGCGTGGTGAAGGCCGATCGGGATGAATACGGTCGTTCCTGGTTCGAGCGCAACCGTCCCTTCCGGCGTCACCAACTCTCCGTGACCGGCCACGATGTAGATGGTCTCTTCTTGGGACGGGTGGACGTGACCCTCAGGGGCGGAACCGGCGGGGAACACCGAAAACCCGAGGGTGAGGTGTTCGGCGCCGGTGATGGCGGGGCCGCTGTAGTGGTACCAGTCCCGGCCGGGGAGCTCGAAGCGCTCGGCTTCTTCCCTGGTCACGGCTTTGAGCATGCTGCACCTCGCAAACCGGTCGAGCCATCACGAGGGGGCATGGCTCGAATCATCGATTATCGATGGCAATAGGGTAGTCGGCGCACCGAAGACCGGTCAAGACGCGCAATCCCGGACCGGGAAAGGGTTCTCAGCCCATGTCAATCTTTCCGCGGCAGGTATCGGTCGTGCTCCTCGAAGATGTCGAGGCCTCGCGTCCCCGCTTCCACCCAGGTGACATGGGGAGCGCCGCCTGGCACGAAGTAGGTGTCTCCGCGATGGCATTCGTGCATCTCGACACCGATCTGGATCCGCACCGTCCCCTGGAGCACGATCCCCCATTGGTCACCGTGCACGTGTTCGGGAACGAAGACATCTTCATCGGGTGCCTCGTAGAACATGACCAATCCTCGGTCGCCCGAGGACAGGTAAGCGTCGAGGGCGACATCGGCATCGGGTCCTGGGAGGGCCCTGATGAAATCGGGGAAATCGGTTTCCATGGTTTCTTGCCGCTTTCCGGTCGTGAGAGACGGCGGCGGGTGGTCTTCCCGCCGCCGTCTCCGTTTTGCCGTTTACTTGCTTGGTCTCGGCCTTGTTGCCTACTCCTCGAACTCGAAGGCGACCTGATCGAGGATCTCCAGGTGGCGCTCTGCGTCGACACGCGAGTCTTCGGAGAAGTCACCGTCGCCACCGTAGGCGAAGACGGCGGGGATGACCGCGTTGACGCCGGTTGGGCTGTAGGTACCCGGCCCAGTGACGCCGTCGTAGTCGACCTCCTCACCTGCCCTGATCAGCGCCAGGCAGTCGGGGTAGGTGTAGCACACCGTCCCGGGCGCCTCGGTGATGCTCTGCACTGCCTCAGCCCAGTCGCACCCGTCGATCGAACCGGCCGCCTCGATGGCCAGCGCGGTGACGATCAAGACGTCGTACGTGGTGTACGAGTAGAAGTCATCTGCGGTGGTGTGCTGGGTGTAGTCCGGGTTGTTGTCCCACAGCGGCTGGTAGAACGCCCACGCCTCGTTGTCCTGGAAGCCGAACCCAGGGAAGACCACCGCCTTGTGGAAGGCAATCGCCTCGCTGGTAGCCGTGGTGGGGAACTCCGGCTCGACCCAGCCTGCCTCGCCGATCATGTAGGTCGAGAAGCCGGCCTCGAAGGTCTGCTTGACCATGATGGCGCTCTCGCCGGCCTGTCCCTGGATCAAGATCGCATCAGGATTCAGGTCGACGGCTCGCTGGATCTCGGTCCGGTACGAGGCCTGCTCGCCCGGGGCGTCGATGCGCTCCAGGAGCTCGATCCCGACCAGCGGCAGCGCCGCTTCGATGGCGTCCGCGGTCAGTTGGTAGCCAGACGTCGGCGTCGTGATGAGCACGACGCTCTCGACACCGACGCTCTCGGCGTACAGGACGTCGGTGACACCCTGGCCTTCATCCAGGCCCTGGGCCCGGAAGATGGGCTCGCCACAGATGCCGCCAAGGTTGCCGGGGATCGCACCGCCGTGAACCGTCGGCATCAGCGGACCATTATTCGAGTCCTGCCAATCGAGGAGGAAGTCCCGATAGGTCAGATAGTTATGGGCCGCGCTGACCAGGATGTTGGCGCCGTCCTGCTCGAGCAGCTTTCGAGCCGCTTGCGCCTCACCGACCGTTCCGATGTCCTCGTGGATGACCACCATGGGCCTGCCCAGCGGCGGATCCAGATTGATGACCTCCAAGATCGGGAAGTCCACCTGGGCCGCCAGGTAGGCGCCAATATCGCCGAAGTCACCGGTGAAGTAGGCGAGATCACCGACGATGATCGGCTCGGCTTCTACCGGTGGGGCCGGTGCGGTTGTTGTTGTCGCTGCGGTCGCTGCGGTCGTACTGGTTGTAGTGGTGTCGTCGGTGCCGCCGCACGCGGCAGCGACCAAGGCGAGCGCGAGCAGGGTTGCCAACCCACGCCCCATCCGAACTGTTCGTAGTCTCATATCTTGTGCTTCCTTTCCCATCGCCCGTTGCAGGGCTTATCTTGCCCCGTTTCCAGGGAGTGATCAGATCCTATACCGCTCCCCTTGTCGTTTGCTCAAAGATGATCAGATCCGATATCCCTCCTTGAGTTGGTCGGTTGTGAGGTCGGAGGCGTCCATGATCTCGGAGGCCTCCCCGAGGCTGAGCAGCATGACCCGGTCGGCAACCTCGAGCGCCTTGGTGGCGTTCTGCTCGGCAACGATGATGCCGACGCCCCTGGTCTCGCGGATCTCCTTGATCTTGTCGAAGAAGTTGTCGAGATACAGCGGCGAGAGACCGGCGGTCGGCTCATCGAGCAGCAGCAGCTTGGGATCCTGCATCAAGGCCCGCGCCGCCGCCAGCATCCGCGATTCCCCGCCGCTCAGGGTTCCTGCCTTCTGATTTCGCATTGCCCCGATGTCTGGGAACAACTCGACGACCTCGTCGATGCGCTCCTGCCGAGGCCTGGTCCCGACCATCCCGCCGACCTTGAGGTTCTCCAGAACGGTGAGATCAGGGAAGGTGCCCTTCTCCTGCGGAACGTACCCAAGGCCCAACTCGGCGGTCGTCCACGGGGGCAGCCCCGAGATCTGCTGTCCGAGGAATCGCAGCTTGCCCCCCGTGAGTGGGATCAGCCCGGCGATCGTTGCCAGCAAGGTGGTCTTTCCTGCTCCGTTCGCTCCGAGCACGGCAAAGACCTCGTCCGCCACGGTGAAGTCGAGACCCTTGATCACCTCGACGCCGTCATAGCCACTGCGGACGCCTCTAGCCTCCAACATGACCACTCCCAAGGTACTTCTCGATCACGGTCTCGTGTTTCCTGATCGAGGCGGGATCTCCCTGCAGGATCACGCTCCCCTCGGCCATGAAGTGGACGAGGTCGCTGAGACCCCAGATCACGGTCAGGTCGTGTTCAACGACGACCACCGACATCCCCTCTGCCGCCTTCTGCCTGATCAACTCCATCACCTGTTCGGTGACGTCGTCTGGCAGGCCGGCGGTCGGCTCGTCGAGGAGCAGCACCTTCGGGTTCAACAGCAAGCAACGGATCATGTCGAGAAGCTTCTTCTCGCCGGCGGAATTGGCAAAGCCGTTGGGATTCTCGAACGTGAAGTAGTCCAGGTATTGCTGGATCTCGTCTCCGTGCTCTTCGATGACCCGGCGCTCGCTGTAGATCCTGTCCGGCTGCTCGCTCCTGGCCTCGGCTACCGCCAGGAGCAACGAATCCCAGATCGTCAGGTTGGGGAAATCTTGAATGACCTGGTTGGTCTTGACTACCCCGAGCCTGGCGATCCGATGCTCTGGCTTCTTCGACAGCACGACGCTTCCATTGGGGGATGCCGGGTCCGTTAGTGACACTGTCCCTCTGTCGAGCTTGATCGAGTGCATGATCAGCCGGAGCAACGTCGTTTTCCCCGCCCCGTTTGGTCCAATCAGACCCTCGATCGGATTGGTGCCCAACGTGAGGTCGTCGACGTCGACAACGGTGCGCCCGTCGAAGCTCTTCTGCACTCCCTGGAGGTGGATCGCCGGTCTCGCCGTCGGGGGAGCAACCGCGGATTCACTCATGCGTCACACCCCGGACGTAGTTCTCCCGCCGCATCCTGCCCAAAATCCCCAGCGGCCGGTACAACAGCAGGACGATCAGCAGAAGACCGAAGATCATCTGCTTGGCCACCGGGAAGGCCTGCTGGAACACCGTTCTGGGGAGTGGAACGTAGAGCTGGATGACGATGTCGAAGAGCGCAATGGTCAGCAAGGCGCCGACGAGGGCTCCCCAGGTCCGCTGCTGCCCTCCCAGGACGAGGGCGACGATGACGGCGATGGTGATCCCCACCGTGACCTGGGTGGGGAACAGGAAGTGGACAAACGAGGCGTAGAGGGCGCCGATCAGGCCCATGGCAGCCGAGGTCCACGCAAACAGGATCATCTTGGTACGGAACGTCGGCTTGCGAAGGCTCTGTGCCAGCGGCTCGTTGAACCCGGTGGCGATCAGCAATCGTCCGTACGGTGCCCGGTGCACCCTCCACACGTAGTACATCAGCGCACCCACGATGACCACCAGGATCGCCAGCCAGGCCAGATCTGTCCGGTTTCCGACGTCGAAGGGGAAGTCGATCGTGCCGATACCGATGCGACCACCCGTGAGGTCCCGTTCGCTATCGGTCAGGAAGAAGACGATGGCGGCGAAGGAAAGTGTGGCCCCCAGAACGCCGTCGACATCGAGGTTGGATACGACCCACCCCATGACGATGCCGGCGGCACCGGCGATCGCCGTTGCGCCGAGGAGGGCGAGAAAGAACGTGAGGTCGTATCTGACGGTGAGCACACCGAAGGCGTAGAGGCCCAGACCCCAGAAGCCGACCACGCCGAAGTTGCCGATGCCGGCCAGGCCCAACTGCAAGTGGAGCAGCAGCCCCAGCCCGACCACCATGACCACCGTGTAAGCGCCGAAGATCAGGAATGCCGGGGAGCCGAATAGGAAATCCAATATCCCACCCATGGCTACACCTTCGCCGTTTCGCTTGACCGGTCTCCTCGTAGCTTCAAGATCACGATGAACACGACCAGCAGCAGGATCTCGGCACGCAGTGGAGGGATCTCGAGCTTGAGCCCGGACAGCAGCACCCCTGTGCCCAATCCGGCAATGATGACCCCGCGAATACCCCAGGCACCCCCAACCAGGACGACGAGGAGGATCAGCAGGAAGCGATTCCACCCGAGGTCCGGTTGGACGTTGGCGGCGACTCCCCAGAACGTCCCGGCGAGGCCGCCGGCCATCCCGGCGATGAACCAGATCATCAACGTGACCACCAACGGATTGATCCCGCTGACCTTCGCCAGGCTCTCGTCACTGGCCAGCGCCCGGACCTGCTGGCCATAGTTGGTTCTCTGAATGAAGAAGTAGAGACCCAACGCCAGGGCGATCACGAGCGCCACCGCGGTGATCTGGAAGGTGGTGACCCCCACACCGAGGACACTGACGCGTTCGGCCGGGGGAACATCGTAGAACCGGGCCGAATAACCAAACACGAACTGGAGGGCGTGCCTCAGGAAGACCGAGAGCCCCAGGGAGATGATGATCACCTCGACCATGCCGACATTGCGGAGACGCGCCGGACGGAAGACCAGGAGGTAGGTGGCAACACTCAGCAACCCGGCCAGGATCGCCGCCGCGATCATGCTGGCGTAGAAGTTGACGCCAAAGGTGGTGTTGAACCACATCCCGAAGTAGGCGCCGAGCGTGATGGTCTCCGCAAACGCCACGTTGATCACCTTGCTGAGGAAGTAGATCAGCGCCATGCCGATGGCGGCCAGGATCAGGGGAGCCTGTTCGGTGAGCCCGATGATCAGCGCTTTGGCGAGGAAATCCATCATCGATTATCGATGGTGTACAATAGTCAAATGGGCGAAACCCCGTCAATGCCGACCGGTGCACGTGATTCGGGACTTTCGGACGCTGCATCGATGCGCCCATGGGCGACAACGGTCGTTGGATCGATGACACAGCGGACGAGCCGTGGCTGATTACCGGTTAGCGGTGATCCCCGGCGACGGAGTCGGACCCGAGATTGCCCAAGAGGCAATGCGAGTCGCCGAGGCTACGTCGCGCACCTACGGCTTCGGTGTCGAGTTCGACCTGTTCGACTGGAGCTGCGACCGCTACCTCGAACGTGGTGAGATGATGCCGGATGACGCTCTCGACACACTGCAGGGTTTCGACGCCATCTTCCTGGGCTGTATCGGCGACGCCGCCAAGGTGCCCGACCACATCTCACTCCAGGCCTTGCTACGGATCCGGAAGGGCTTCGACCAGTACGTGAACCTCCGCCCGATCAAGCTGTATCCGAGGGTGGCAACGCCGATCACCACCGCCACCCCGGAGTCGCTCGACATCCTCGTGGTCAGGGAGAACACCGAAGGCGAGTACTCCGGCGTTGGCGGTGTGTTCAAAGAAGGGACCCCCGATGCCTTCGCCCTCCAGACCGGAGTGTTCACCCGGAAAGGATGCGAACGGGTCATCCGGTATGCGTTCGACCAGGCCAGAGCTCGGGCCAAGCTGGGCACCGCGGAGGTTGTTGGCCGGGTCACCAACTGCACGAAGTCGAACGCGCTCAACTACTCGATGGTCTTCTGGGACGGTGTGTTCGACGAGGTTGCTGCTTCGTATCCCGACATTGAGACCGACATGGCCCTCGTCGACGCCCTCACCATGTGGTTGGTCAAGAACCCGGACTACTACGACGTCGTAGTTGCCTCGAACCTGTTCGGGGACATCATCACCGACCTCGGGGCGATGTTGCAGGGTGGCATGGGGTTTGCCGCCGGGGGCAACATCAACCCGGAAGGCGCCTTCCCCTCGATGTTCGAGCCCATCCACGGTTCGGCCCCCAAGTACACGGGCCAGGGTCGAGTGAACCCGGTCGCCTCGATCGAAGCCACTCGGATGATGCTCGATCATCTCGGCGAGACCGATGCAGCGGCCGGGCTCGAACGGGCCGTCGCCGCAACGATGGCGGCGGGGGAAGTCCGCACCAGAGA